>CALXLB010000096.1 GCA_944389085.1 uncultured Spirochaetaceae bacterium | reverse complement strand
GTGATATTAAGATTAGAAATAGTAGTCTTACAGTTACTAATACTGCAGATGTTTCTGGTAATGCGTCTTATCTGACTGGAGCTTGGGGAGAGGGAAGTTATGTTCCTTCTGCCGTGCTTGTCGTTGGAAATCGTGGAAGTGTAGCTTACGAGACACAACCGATTAAATGTATTCTGGAAAATACTTCGCTCAAAAGCTTGAATCCAGATTCAAATATTGTTTATGTTGCAAGTGATAACACAAATACAGTGACTTTTATCTCATCCCAGTATGCAAGTACAGCTGCTGTAGGTGACAACCATTATAAGGGCGGTTCAAGTACATTGGAAATACTTACTGAAGAGGGTGGTAAATCACTTGTCTAAGCTCTGTTATTAGTACTATGTTTAAGCCTTGGGGTTTTCCTCAGGGCTTTTTCAATGTGCAGTGTGTCTGTTGAACAATGGATTATTGTTAGAAAATACATCTGAAAAACACAATGAATTTAGCTTTTCTATTCTTTTGATATCATTGCAATATAGAAACTTACTGAAAAAAGTCCAACACGTTTTGAATTAATTTGTTATAATAATAAACGGAAGCAGACGATGCATTTCCTATCCTCCCTGAAATATTCACTGTTTCCGTTAGGCTTAACGACCAGTCCCCGTCGGCTGGTCTTTTTCTATCTCTGGCCGCTTTTGCCTTATGTATTTCTTTGCCCATGACAACTATATTTGCTAATATGGGAATATGGCTTTAATCAGATTCTACAAACCTGCGCTTTACAGAAAAGATATGGATGCTGTTCTTCAGACAATGGTCGACGAGAAGATCGGACCAGGAGAGAGAAAAAAGGAGTTCCTGAAGTTATTTTCTGCATATATCGGAAAGAAAGATGGCATTGCGCTCCGCTCTTATCTGGATGCGATTGTTGCCTCTCTCAATGCTCTTGAGCTGAAGGAAGGAGATTCCGTCCTTATCTCTGTTTTGTCTCCAAAAATCTATCTTGAGGCATTCAGGCGCACTGGCATAAAGCCAATACTGATAGACACAGATGAAGCAGGTCTTCCAAGCCTGGAAGATGCTGCCAACAAGCTGGAAGAAAACCCGAAAGCTTTTATTTATTACGAACCTGTGTGTCAGATTCCTGAAAACTTTGAGGGCGTAAAAGAACTCGGGCTTCCTGTTATTGAGGATATCTCTCAGTCTTTGGGCTCTGTCTGGTCTGAGACTGTGCACGCAGGTATGGGTGGAGATATAGTCATTTCAGAATTTGAGGAGAATGGAGTTATTTCCACAGGTGGTGGAGCTGCTGCTGTCTCTTCTGATGATGATAAAATCGAAAAGCTGAAAAAAGAGGCGGCAATAGGTTCTCCATATGTTGATCTTCCCGATATGAATGCAGCTCTTGGAATTGTGCAGCTGGGAAAGATTGATGCGCTTCTTGCCCGTCGCAATGAGCTCTATAGGCTTTTTACTCAGTCTCAGATGAAGAGCGGTGCAAAGCTTTTCGGAGCATCTTCTCCTTCATTCTATGCCAATGGATATGGTTTTTCCGTTGTTGTGAATACACGTCCTGATGAGGCTATCGAGTTTGCCCAGAAGCACGGTGTCTCTTCTCGGAGGACATTCACTTCTTCCATAGGATCGAGGTATCAGGATAAATATGACAGATTCCCGAATGCCATTGCTCCTGTGACAAGAGCTATTTCGTTTCCGCTTTATCCTTTCCTCTCCAAGTCAGAGATAGAATCGATACAGCGTGTTGTCAGCCATCTGGGGTGAGATATGAAGATACGGTCTGTATTTATTATTGCCAATGGACTGAAAAAGGAGAGTAAAGCACTCTCTGAGGAGATAATGAATTATCTTTCAGATATCTCAATCAAGTGCAGTGTCATCAGCACAAAAACAGGTACGGATGACATCTCTGTGCCTGCCGATACAGACCTTGTCATCACTCTCGGTGGTGATGGTACTGTCCTTTATGCTGCCCGCGCTGTCAATGAAATGGGTATTCCTATTCTGCCTGTGAACCTCGGGACTTTTGGTTATATCACAGAAGTTGGAAAGGATGAGTGGAAGGAAGCATTTACATATTTCCTGGAGAATGGCAGCAATATATCCAGACGTCTGATGCTTCGTGTGACAGTTCATAGGAATGGAAAGAGAGTATGGACAGCCTCTGCTCTCAATGAAGCGGTAATCTCCTCTTCCGGTATTGCTAAAGTCATCTCTCTGGATCTGTCCCTTGATAAAACCACTGCAGGTTCCTTCCGTGCCGACGGCATGATCATCGCGACTCCTACAGGATCTACAGGTTATTCGCTGGCAGCTGGTGGTCCAATCCTCGATGCGGATATGTCAGCTGTCATCATCACCCCTGTCTGCCCGTTCACACTTTCCAACAGACCTCTTGTTACATCAGGGAAAGTCGTTACACTGACTGTCAATAAAGGACAGAGAACTGATTTGCTGCTCACAGTTGATGGACAGCTTTTCTTTCCATTGGAAGAGAATGATACTATCACTGTTGAAAAGAGCAGAAGCAAGGTGCTTCTCGTGAAATCGCTGAGAAGGAATTTCACTGAAGTCATTCGTGATAAACTGCACTGGTCAGGAGAGATGCATGCTTGAACAGCTGAGCGTTAGAAGCTATGTGCTTATTGATAGACTCGATATATCATTCAGTGATGGTTTCACAGTCCTTACAGGTGAGACCGGATCGGGAAAATCCATTATGCTGGGAGCTCTTGCGCTTCTGCTCGGAGCGAAAGCTGATAAAGAAGCTGTCAGGCAGGGTGAGGAGAGTGCCGAGATTTCGGGCGTTTTCACAGTTCTTTCCTCCCCTCAGGTTACTGCATGGACAGAAGCACATGGTATCGAGGTAGATGATGGTGTGATAGTCATCCGCCGCCTTATAAGAGTCAATGGACGTTCTGTATATACTGTAAACGGTTCCCCCGTTACAGTGAAAGAAGGGGAAGAGCTTGGGCATCTGCTTGTTGATGTATCTTCACAGCATGCGCATCAATCTCTTCTTCATATGGATGTGCTCCGCTCAATGCTCGATGAATTCGGTCATCTCGAGAAGCTGAGTTCAGAATACCGAAGCCAGTATAGAGCAGTCAGAGAGGCTGAGAAGAATCTTGAGATACAGAAAGAAAGCATAGAGAAAGCTCTTGAAGAAGCTGATTACATGCGTTTCTCGCTCAAGGAACTGGAGGAAGCAGATCTGAAAGAGGGAGAGGAAGAAACACTTAAAGCCGAGATGGAAGTGATGAATTCCGCTGAGTTCATCAGGGAAAGTCTTGCATCTGCTGTCTCTGAGATGCGCACAGCCTCCTCATCGCTTTCAGAAGCTCTTGAGATTATCCGTAAAGCTTCAAGGAAGGACCAGAGACTGACAGCTTACACTGACAGGACTGAGAATATAGGAATTGAAGCTGATGATATCCTTCTTTCTCTCCGGGATCATCTCACATCCATTGATTTCTCAGAAACAGAGATGGAGGAGAAGAATAACCGCCTGATGCAGCTTCAGCGTATCAGAAGGCGTTTCGGAGGAAGCATTGAAGAAGCAATAAGACGCAGAGATGATTTCCGGAAGAAGCTCGAAGATGCAGATAACAGCGAATCGCTTCTTTCATCGCTTATGGCTTCTGTTGAAAAGGAAGAGGCAAAGCTTCTGGAAAATGGAGAGAAACTTCTTTCTGAAAGGAAGAAATCTGCCTCTCTTCTGGAGAAGAATATCGAGGCAAATCTACGCAAGCTGGGAATGCCTTCTGCGGAGTTCAGAATTAAAATCGATCGTCTCGATTCTCCTGGTCCTGATGGCTGTGAAAGCATTGCGTTCCTTATTGCACCCAACAAAGGCGAGAAGCTTTCTCCCATCCAGAACACAGCTTCAGGCGGAGAACTTTCCAGGATAATGCTTTCCATCAAGGTTGCACTCAGATCAGGCAATGACGCACCTACCATGCTCTTTGATGAGATAGACAGCGGTATCGGCGGTTCTGTTGCCAATGCCGTAGGTGAGGAGATGAAACTTCTTTCCCAGAGTGAGCAGATCATTGCAATCACACATCTGCCCCAGATAGCTTCCAGAGCGGCTTCTCATTATCTTGTGGAGAAGGAAGAGAAAGGAGGGCGGACGCTTACCACCATCCGCAAGGTTGAAGGAGAGGAGAGAGTAAAAGAAATCGCCCGCCTCCTTTCTGGAGAGACGAGCGGACTTTCTCTTGAGCATGCCAGAGCGTTACTCGAAGTTCAGGGTAAGTGACGTATTGCGGAGAATCTCATCTGAGCATTCTGCTTTCTTCCTGCCGCAATAATATGGGTAGATCATATTCTGCAGGTCCTTCGTATCGGGTTCAAAGCCATGAGAGCGTGCAAGAGTGAGAAGTTCTATTATCGAATCTGCATTCTTCTGGCTTAGTCCTTCCGAGCGGACAAGCGATGCAAGATACTTTGAATGAGCTGACAGAATTGTGTTGATTGAGGCTATATCTGAATCTCTTCCGCATTTGCGCACGAAATCAATCATATTGCCCAGTATTTCCTTTCTTTCAGCAGGTGATACATCAACATAGACTGTGAAGAGGGATTTGATGATTTTGATTGTCAGTCCCAGATTCTCCATTACCAGTGTCTCCATCGGAATGTATCTGGAGTTCTTCACCAGCATAGAAAAATGCCTCATGTCTCTGGCAAGTTCAGCAAGCTCTGTGAATGTCATCTGATTCATGGAGTTATCAATCCAGGTGTAGACAGTATCGAGCATCCTGTCAGGTATATCCTGATTCGTAAGCCTTAGCCTGTTTATAGGTTTATCAGTCTCATCATTCTCACAGAGATACAGATTGAGACCGCTGTCGATGGATGATGAAGCAAGCACTGTGAATCTGAATAGTTCCAGCGTTACTGTATCTGTTATATCTGCGGAGAAATTCTCTGCATCGTCGATGTCCATATGGCAGAGAATGAAACGTCCGTATGTATCGCAGAAATCAGTAGGACGGGCAAGGGAGCGGTTGAGGAAGAAGAACAGCGCTGCTTCAGCTTCTCCTGGAAGCCCCTTCATTTCATCCTGTGCGATATTCATTCCATCGCCCTGTGATTTTATATTGCTCTTTGCTTTTCTCAGATCGGAAAGGAACGGGAAGAGCAGATCGCCTTTGCAGTATGGCTGGAACATCCTGATTGCATATAGGGCATATTTGATATCCTGCCTCGGTTCGATGCCCGAGATATCGGAGAAGAAGAATCCGCATGATGTGAATGAAAAATGCTTGTTCTTGATTCCTGAGAGCAGATGGGCGAGTTCTACATCATATAGGGAGGCAAAGGAGTATTGCTTGTGGAGGTTCTCTATCAGTTCCCTCATAGTGATTTCGCCGATATATTCACGGCCCGCTTCTCTGAGGATCATCTCCGGATCTACTTTGCCTCCGAAGATCTTCTTTATTTCCTCGCTGAAGATACTGTCAAGCTTTTCTGAAAGAGCATTCAGTCCATTGCGCAGGGGAGTTCTCCATGCCTGATTCCACCCAGCTTCCCCTCCTGTATGGCAGCCGCAGTCCTTATACCATCTTGAAACTCCGTGAGAGCATGACCATGATGTACCTTTTCCGCTTTCTCCCTGATGAAGTTCCGCGTGTCTGACAGCTGGATGACGCTCCAGATATGAGGCATAATTATCGAGAACAAAATCATCGCGTTCCTCGACTTTTCTGATCAGAGCAGCCAGTGCCATATCTCCATATGGCTCATGGTGTCCATAAATCTCTCCATCCGTTGCTGTATGGATCAGAGGTCTGCCATCTGTTGCCTCTATGCTTTTGAGCGTTGCATAGAGATTATCAGCACTGCGGAGCATATGGCCGAAAGATATGGCCTCAGCAAGTCCAGGATGGTAGAAGAATGTTGCTATCTCCCCGCCATTGGTGCCTGTCAGTATGAATGGCTCCCAGTATGGGGCAGGTTTTCCCTGCAGAACTGTCATCTTGCCGTCCTCTGCCTCTACAGCTTTGCATTGCCAGGGAGAAAGAACCACGAACTTCATTCCTTCTTCAGCAAGCAGCTGGATGACATCCTTATTCACTCCGCACTCAGGAAGCCACATGCCTTCAGCCTTGCGGCCGAAGAATTTCTCGAAGTCCATGAGACCCCATTCAATCTGCAATCTGGCATCTTTTACCTTGTCCAGCGGAAGGATTGTATGATTGAAGCTCTGAGCCATTGCATTGCCATGTCCAAGGCGCTTTATGGATTCCTTGTCCGATTCAACCAGTTCGTCAATGGCATCGGGGTGGTTTTCCTTCATCCATGAAAGGAGTGTCGGACCAAAATTATATGAAATGTAGGAAAAATTATTTGTTATTGAGATGATGCGGCCATCTGAATCAAGATATCTTGAATGAAGATTCGCACCATAGCAATCGTGATAAATCCTCTCATTCCAGTCATTGTAAGGACTAGCAGAACTCTGCTTTGGAACTATGCCTGTGAATGGATTTTCCCTCGGTGGCTGATAGAAATGGCCATGAAGGATTATGGATGTTCTCTTTCTCTCTGAATTCATGCGGATAGTTTAACACATAAGGGTGAGAATGGACATTGCAGCTGAAAAGAAGGAAAAAGGAGATTTTCAGGAAAAGAAAACTAACAAAAACCTCGGTTTGGTGCGTTTAAATGCGGTTTAGTTGACTATTTTACCGGATTTTCCTAGGATTCTAGAAGTACAGAAAAGGGGTTGCAATGATTCTTGTGAATATCGATTCCCTGTCTCTTTCCGAATTGCGTAGCATCGCAGTGCAGGAATGTATTGATGGGGCCGATTCTCTCTCTCGTGAGGATTTGATTTCCAGACTTGAAGAGAAGTATGAGGAATATGATCAGGATACTGATTCAAAAGATCCGAATCTTCGTTATATGTCAGGTCTCACGGATTATCGTGATATAAGCAAATATGTGGAGAATCTTCCCGGTGTAGAGGAACTGCCTGAGAGCTATCCTGATACAGAAATCCATCTGATCAAGAAGAATGGTTCCTGGCTTTATGCTTTCTGGTCGCTTTCTCCGATTGATAGTGACAGACTGCAGAATGAAGGTGCAGAGCTTGTTCTGTCTGTGACTATTAAAAACAATGGAAACACAGAAGAATATGATGTTCCTGTCTCTTATCTTGATAGCGAATGGAATATTGGAATTCCTTATGGTAATGGTTATTGCTGCATTGCGCTTTCCGCTGTTAAAGATGGAAAGAAGACTCAGCTTGCAGTTTCCAAGAGTGAGGATCTGACGGATTCATATTGGCTGAACCATCAGGAAGAGATGAAGTACAATGATACGCTCTATGGCCTTTACCTTTCTTTGGTTACTACAAAGGAAGGTGATATCGTTGACAACCCCGTAGTAAGAGAAATAGTTCAGCTTTTCAGAAAGGAGGATACCGAGAATGAACAAGCTTAATCTCATTCTTCAGGCCCACCTTCCTTATGTCAGACACCTCGAGTATCCGAAGTTCCTGGAAGAGAACTGGCTCTTCGAGTCACTCAATGAAACATATATTCCTCTCCTGAGAATGCTTGAGAAACTGGAGAGTGAAGGTGTCGATTTCCGTCTTTCTATCTGCTTCTCGCCGACATTGGTGACAATGCTGACAGATCCGCAGCTGCAGGAACGTTTTGTAGGATACATGGAAGAACGTATTGAGCTGGGGAAGAAAGAGAAGAGAAGAACACAGAACGATGAGAAAGACTGCTATCCGATGGCTCTTCGCTACCTCGATGAAGCTGAGAAGAATCTTGCACGGTTTGAAGAGCTGGGCAGGAATATCCTGTCAGGGTATAAGGCATTGCATGAGAAGAACAGGCTTGAGCTGCTTACTACAGCCGCAACCCATGCTTATCTTCCGATCTACAAGGATTATCCTGCAGCAGTGAATGCCCAGATAGTGATGGGTATCAAGACACATGAGAGGGTCTTCGGAGAGACTCCGCGAGGATTCTGGCTTCCTGATTGCGGTTATTATCCGGGGCTGGATGAGATGCTGCAGAAAAACGGTGTCTCATGGTGCCAGCTTGCCTCTCACTCTGTGATCACAGCAAAGGATAAATCCATCTATTCCGGCTATAAGCCAGTGGAACTTCCTTCCGGAACATACGGTTTTGTCAGGGACTGGAGTATCACGTCTCTTGTATGGTCAGCTGTTTCCGGCTATCCATGCGATGGGGATTATCGTGATTTCTATCGTGATATCGGATACTATCTGCCACTCGATTATGTGAGACCGTATATACATGAGCCAGAGGTCAGGGTATTTACAGGCTATAAATATCATGCGATTACAGGCAGGACAGAGGATAAGGCATATTATTCTTACAATAAAGCCTCTGAGAAAGTTGCACTCCATGTGGAGAACTTCCTCTATAACATCAAGAGGAGAGGTTTCTCCGTATCGAGTGCAGGTATCAATAATCCTGTATTCAATCTCTGTTTCGATGCCGAACTCTTTGGCCATAGGTGGTATGAGGGTATTGATTTCCTCGAAGGAGTGATGAGAAAAGCAGATTCCTCTGAGGATTTTGTCTTCACGACTCCTACATCCGTGATTCTCGAGAACGGAGAGACGGAGAAGCTCAGGCTGAATGAGTCTTCATGGGGCAGCGGCGGCTATTCTGATATCTGGCTAGATGGAAGCAATGCCTGGATTTACAGGCACATATTCAAAGCCATAGAGAGGATGGAGGAGCTTACAAGACGGTTCCCCGATCAGGGATCCCTCAAAGGCAGATTCCTCAATCAGGCGCTGCGTGAATTGCTGCTTGCAATGTCATCGGACTGGCCCTGCATCATGCACGATGGTACCTCTGTCTCATATGCTGAGAAGAGACTGCGCAATCATCTCGGATCTTTCAATGTTGTCTACTCAGCCATGAGCCGTAATACTGTCAACACGGAATGGCTTATCAATGCAGAAAGAAGCAGTGAGATATTCCCTGATATTGACTATCATCTTTTCGAAGCTGATTTAGACTGAATCGACATTGTCGTGTCCGCCCTCCGGATTCTGAATCTGGAGGGTTTTTTCTTTCTGTGTGAACACTGGGTTGCAGAATTGGATATGGTAATCTGCACCAGAAGCTGAAAATCAGTATAAAAACATACATTTGTTTCTTTAGACAAAGTGCAAACATCTGCTTATTTTCAATAAACTTCTTGCTTTACTTGGTTTCATCGTGTAGAGTGGTGGCATAGAGTGGGATGAAATCCCATGAAATGGGTGGTTGAGATGCAGCTTCTTACAGGAATGTATAATGCAAAGATAGATGACAAAGGCCGTCTTTCTCTGCCAGCAAGACTAAGAACTGCTCTGGCCGCTGAGCAGGTTGTCGTTCTTCCGGGACTGGATGGTAACCACCTGATGATTATGAAGCCTGAGTATTTTGAAAAGGATTTTTCCGAGCCTATTCTCTCATCCCCAATGGCTATGCTCGATAAGAAAAAACGCATCCTGATCAGAAAACTCATAGCTCCTGCCATCTATGTGGATATCGACAGTTCCGGAAGAATCAATATTCCTCCGCAGATAAGGGAGAAATATTCATTACCGAACAAATCGGAAGCTCTTCTTGTCGGAGCAGGATATACAGTTGAACTCTGGAATCCTGAAGTCTTCGAGGCTGCTGATGAAGGAGAGACGATTTCAGACCTGGCTCAGGAACTATTTGAGGAGAAGGAGTGATGGAGATTGTCCATTATCCTGTAATGCACAAGGAAGTGCTTGAGAATCTTCCTATCCCTGAGGGAGATACTCTTCTCATTGATTGCACTACAGGTGAAGGTGGCCACACATCGCTCTTCCTCAGTAACTATCCCTCCCTTACCGTCGTTGGTATTGATAGGGATAGTGAAATACAGAAGAAGGCTATAGAGCGGCTAAGCGGTTTCGGAGGCCGTTTCCGCCCTGTAAATGCCTGGTTCGATGAGTACCTGAAGGGTGCACCATCGAATTCGGCCGATGCCATCCTCTTCGATCTCGGAATCTCCATGTTTCATTATGTGGAGAGTGAGAGAGGCTTCTCGTTTCGGAGCGATGAGCCTCTGGATATGCGCCTTGACCCGGGGCATGGTATCAGCGCTGCGGATATCGTCAATGGGTACAGCGAGGAAAGCCTTGCCGATGTAATTTACAGATATGGCGAGGAAAGGTACTCCAGACGGATTGCACGCGCTATCGTATCGGAGAGAGAGAAGGCTAGGATAGAGAGCTCGGAAATGCTTGCCTCCATCATACGGAGCGCAGTGCCGAAGGATTACAGATACGGGAAGATCCATCCTGCAACCCGTACCTTTCAGGCACTGCGGATAGAGGTGAACAGCGAGCTGGACAGAATCACACCGGCCCTTGAGAATGCGATAAGGGTTCTGAAAAAGGGCGGTAGGATTGCTGTGATTACCTTCCATTCATTGGAGGATCGGAAGGTAAAATGGTTTTTCAAGGATGAGGCAGCTCGTGAGGATGCGAGGATAAAAATACTCACGAAAAAGCCCATCATTCCTTCTCAGGAGGAGGAAGAGGAGAATCCACCATCCAGAAGTGCGAAACTGAGGGTGGTGGAGAAGATTCAGGAGGAGCCGGAAAACTGACCGGTAGCGTGCTATGAACGATTTTGAATTGTCGATAAATATTGCCAGACCAATAAAGGGTGCAATTATCGTGATGCTCGTGCTTGTCTTCATTGTGGCTTTTATACCGCTATGGCAGCTGGGAGCTGCAAGTTCCGGGGCTACAAGCATAGGAGAGACCGAACGTGTTATTGCTGACAGTGAGCGTGAGGGAAGGGCTCTGAAAGCTGCAATAGCAGCTGGCCTTGGTTCTCCAGCAGAGGATGTTACGGTCAGCGCCTCAAATGGCTACCAAAGCTGACAGCTCACAGGTATAATGAATTTATGCCCAGGAGTGAACAGCGAAGCTACGACGATTACTCTTATTCAGCAACAGCAAAGGAGAAAGAGAGTGCAGGATCCCTTTCTCCCTTCACTTATTTATGTACTGTATTAATCCTTGCGCTTCTTGGGCTTATAGTGCTCTATTCTTCTTCCTATCAGAAAGCCATATCTGAAGGACTTCCTCATTACTATTATTTTTTCAGGAATCTGATTGCAGGGCTTTCAGCACTGGCAGTGGCTTTTATTGTCCGTATATTCATGCCTCACAAGGTCCTCGGATTAAGATATGTTCTCATGCCGCTTGCACTTGTATTGCTTGTGCTTTCCTTGATTCCATCACTTTCTGCAGGCGGTTATATTACCATTTCTGGGATAAGGATAATTGATCCATCTTATCTTGCATTGTTCACGCTTCCATTTGCAGCATCGCAGTTTCTGACAGCAGGTAAAAGAGGGGCAGGATACTATATTTTTGCTGTCCTTACGCTTCTTATGATGTTCCTTTCTCTGGTTTCAGGAGGTGTGGGGGTCTATCTGATTCTCATTCTTGCATTTACAGTGATGCTCAGAATAAGCGGTGAACGGTGTCTCAGGACATTTCTGAGTTTTCTCATACTTGCTGTATTGGGAGTCATTATCGCATTGATTTTCCCTCAGCAGGTTCTGGAGCCTGTCGTATCTTCTTTCTATTCGTCTCCTGATTCTCCTGTTGCGATTGCAGGTAGCATCATCCAGAGAGGCGGTATAACCGGATGCGGTCTTGGCAAGGGGCTTTTCAAGCTCTATCTGCTTTCATCTCCGGAGAGTGAGTTTATCTTTGCATCCTTTGCGGAGGAGGCTGGTTATATTGGTACTGCAGTTCTCCTTGTTCTTCTTATATTCATCTCTGTTCTGGGAATCAGAACAGTACAGAGGTCGATTGGCAGAAATGACAGAGCCTCGGCGATGATGGTTGCTTCATTCACTATCTTCATCGTTCTGACAAGCGTTATCAACATGGCGTATGTATCCGGATTTCTTCCGCTGCCTGGATTGCTGCTGCCATTCTTCAGCTATGATCCTGCCTGGGAATTCATATCAGTGCTCTCATCTTCGATGCTCTATCGTCTGATTTACATCATGGGGAGGGAGAATGAAAAGAAGTGAAACGCTTACAATCCTTCCTGGTGTTATCCTGCTGGTACTGGCTTTAGTTCTCGTATCCGCAAGGTATCTGCCTGTTATGCAGATTGACCGTATAGAGTCTGCATCATTTCCTATTACCCCTGGTATGAGAAAAGCAGCCGCTGCTGTTATCGGAGATACTTATCCGCACGCTGAACGCCGCAAGGTAAGCACCGCTCTTGAGGCTCTGCCTTATATAGAGAATGTTGCTCTTTCTTACAATCATGGTGCACTTGTAATTTCTTCCGATCCAGTACCAGGGCTGGTTGTGATTGCAAAGGACGGTGCCTGCTTTACTGATGGAGAAAATGAAGAGATAATCGAACTCCGGGATGCAGGTGCGCTCTATGGTGTTTATCCGGTTATCGGGATGGAATCGTTCAAGGACATTCCCATGCTTTCAGAGTATATTCCTTCTCTGGTTTCCGATCCTTTCAAGCGAAGCTTGATAACCTGGTTTGATTTTGGCAATAATAACGAAGATGGGTCTGCAGAACTTAAAGCAGCGCTTCCAGAGCTTAATGCTTCAGTCATATTGAAAAATCCTGCTGCCGCAGAAAGGCTGGAGGATACTATCGGCATAATCGAGGAAAGCTGCAGAACGAATCCTGGTCGTACTTTGTTCGCTCCTATGACGGAGTATGAACTTTATGGTGACCGGCTTGTCAGACTCAAGGGGTAAAGAGATATGGCTCAGGACAGGACTCTTGTCGGACTTGATATAGGAACCAGCTGGACGCGATGTGTTATCGGTACCATCTCACGTGATGGTCAGCTGATGATTGAAAGCATCTCGGAACGTCCGAGCGAAGGTGTGAAATCAGGGACGATCGTTAACATAGAACAGACGCTGAAAGTCATCAATTCCGTTGTCAGCGATGCAGAGCTTCAGGCAGGGACGGAAGTGAACTCTGTGATTCTCGGTGTAGGCGGAGATCATATCAAGGGCATGCAATCGAGTGGTGTTGTCGGAATTCAGAGCCGCGATCAGGAGATAAAGAGAGAGGATATCAGAAGGTCTATCGATGTTGCGCGTGCACGTGATCTTCCGCAGGATACAGAGATACTCCATACTCTTGTTCAGGACTTCCAGGTGGATTCAAGGGCTGGCATAAAGGATCCTATCGATATGCTTGGCCACAGGCTTGATACCAGAGTCCTTCTTGTGACCGGTTCCTCCTCAATCTGCCAGAATCTGCGCAAGTGCGTACAGAAGGCTGGACTTCAGGTTCAGAGGATGGTGCTGCAGACTCTCTCTGACAGTGAGGTCGTCCTCGGCAGTGATGAGAAGGAGATGGGGGCTCTTGTCATAGACATCGGAGCCGGTATGACCAACGCCATTGCTTATGTCAGCGGTGCTCCTGTCTATGCTGGAGCGATTCCGCTTGGCGGTGATAATGTCACCGGTGATATCGCCTATATGCTTCAGCTTCCGCGTTCTGCCGCAGAATCTATCAAGATTGCAGATGGCTGCTGCCATACTCCTTCTGTCAGGGAAGATGAGATGATTGTCACACCGGCTGTTGGCGGGAAGCCTTCCATCAGGCTGCCGAAGAAGGAGCTTGCAAAACTGATTGAGCCGAGAATGGCGGAAATCTTCAGCATGCTGAGTGCGGAGCTGGAGAAAAATGGTGTCAGTGGTACATTCGGTGCAGGAGTTGTCCTTGTCGGCGGAGGTGCGCTTCTTTCAGGTGCAACGGAGCTTGCGGCGGAGATTTTCCGCATGCCTGCGCGTATTGGTTTCCCGGAGGCAATCAATGGTCTGGACAGGCTTTATATCGATCCGCGATATTCCACGCTTCTGGGACTATTGAAGCTTGAAGCAAAAAAATATAGAGAAGCTTCCTCTATGCAGGGAAGCAGTAAGGAAAAGAATGGAATCGGCGCAAAGGTGAAAGGCCTTTTCGAGAAACTGTTCTGAGGGAGAGTGCTATGGATTTTGATATTTTCGACATCGAGGATGCTACAGCCAGCGGTGAAGCTGCCCCTACTATCATTAAAGTAGTCGGAGTCGGTGGCGGTGGCGGCAATGCTGTCAATCGTATGATTGCTTCGGGCCTGAAGAAGGTATCCTTCGTAGCTCTCAATACAGATGTCCAGGCTCTGCAGCGTTCCAATGCGCAGACCAGGATTGCTATCGGAAAGGAACTTACAGGTGGTCTTGGTGCCGGCGGTGTTCCTGAAGTGGGAGAGAAAGCTGCGCTTGAATCAAAGGAGGAGATCAAAGCGGAACTTGAGAATTCCGATATGGTCTTCATTACTGCTGGCATGGGCGGAGGCACAGGGACAGGTGCTGCTGCTGTTGTTGCCGAGATCTCCAAATCGTTGGGGGCTCTGACTGTTGCTGTAGTCACAACGCCTTTTGCCTTTGAAGGCAAGAAGAAGCTGCTTCTGGCACAGCAGGGAATAGAGAGGCTGAGAAAGCAGGTTGACACGCTGATTCTCATTCCGAACCAGCACCTGCTGAAAGTAGTAGAAGCCAATACACCGATCAAACAGGCTTTCCTTATTGCTGATAGTGCGCTTCTGCAGGCTGTGCAGGGTATTTCCGATCTCATCACAGAGCCTGGAGAAATCAACATAGACTTTGCTGATGTGAAGACAATAATGAAAGGAAAAGGCGATGCTCTCATCGGACTCGGTTTTGGGGAAGGTGCTAACAGGGCCGTCGATGCTGCCAAGCTTGCTATTTCCAATCCGCTTCTTGAGAACGCATCCATTGATGGTGCCAAGTCCGTGCTTGTCAATCTTGCCGGTGGTGATAACCTCACTCTGCAGGAATATCAGGATGTGGTTGAAGTCATTACGGAAAGCTGTTCTGAGGATGCACTCATCATTGCAGGCCAGAGCTATAATCAGGCATTGGGTGACAGAATCAAGGTCACAGTGATTGCTACAGGCTTTGAGCACAGGGAAGTTTCCACAGCCGCGGACCCGGAAGCTGATATCTTCCGCCGCCGCCTCGAAGAGAGCGAGAGAAGGGCTGCAGAGCCTGCTGAAACAGAAAAAACGGAAGAGCCGAAGGTTCAGCCTCAGCCCCAGTCACAGCCACAGCGTCAGCCATCAGATCCAGCTACAATCACAGTAAACAGATGGCAGGATCTCCATCAGCAGCTGGGGAAGAGGGGAAACAGGGAGAATGATTATTCTATTCCTGCTGTTCTGAGATACTCCCGCGGTGATGATGACAAGTCCTGATCTCTCTCCATCTGACCGTGAGCTTGTTCTTTCATTCTCGCGGTATATAGTTTATCAGCGACGCCTCTCTGATAAGACCAGAGAGGTCTATTCTTCTGAGGCTGAGCGTTATCTTGTTTTCCTGAAAAAACTCGGAAAGGATCTTTCAGAGACAGGTGTTGAGGATATCGAGGCATATCTGGTTAAAAGAAGGGAAGAAGGGACTGGGGAGAGAACTGAGGGAAGAGTGCTTTCATCGCTGAGGGCCTTCTACCGTTTCATCATCTTCTCATCAGGGGAGGATGGCAGGAACCCTGCCCAGCTTGTTGAGAAGCCTAAGGAACGGGAACATCTGCCGCGTGTCATCTCTCCAGAGGAGGTCGATACGCTTCTCTCTGCATTTCCCAAGGATGATCCGCTTTCGCTGCGTGATTACACGCTTTTTGAACTTATCTATTCCTCTGGAATGAGAATCTCCGAGGCTGTTGCGCTTGATGTCTCATCGTACAGGACTGATGAGGCTAGTATCTCGGTCATAGGCAAGCGTGATAAAGAACGCATAGTCTTCATCGGTGAAGCTGCCAGGAATGCGCTGGATGTTTATCTTCTTTCAGTAAGACCGAAGCTCCTGAAGAATCCCAGAGAGACTGCATTATTCCTCAACAGGCGAGGAGGCAGGATGACGAGACAGGCTGCCCATAAGCGCTTTCATGAAACTGTGGAGACTCTTGGCATTGACGCAACGATTCATACCCTCCGCCATTCCTTTGCATCGCATATGATAGAAAATGGTGCTGATATACGTTCTGTTCAGGAGATGCTTGGTCACAGCGATGTACGTACAACGCAGATATACACCCATCTCGATACATCCTCTCTTTTGTCTTTCTTCGATAAATATTCCCCGCTTTCTGATGATGAAAGCTGACAAAAACCATCACTTATTGCGTATTAAAGAGTGATGGACAGAAAATACTTTATATCCTTATTTGATTTGAATACCCGGAAAGAGGTTTCTGCTGAACTGGATGATGGTGCCATGATGGCAGTGATCTCATGTCATCCAGTACTCTACAGAGGCACACTGCCATCTTCCGATGCGCTTCTTCTTGCTTCCTGCGGATACTCGGACAAGATAGGAGAGGAGATGTACGTCTCCGCTCTGGAAGCATCGCTATCAGGCGTTGAGATAATCAGTGAAGCCAATGCCGCCGGGCAGCTTTCTGTACTCCGCGGGGTTGAGGATGGGGAAGGAAGACTGCATGTTGTCACCGCGGTATCTCTCAGTACTTATATCAATGCATATCCGGAACGGGCAAGAAGGATTCTTCTTACAGGAGGCAGCATAATCAGTGCAGGAACGGAGAAAAGAGATGCAAGAGCTGCCTGGTCTCTCTCAGCTTTTCTCTCTTCCCACGCTTTTGTCTCCGTACTCGGATATGGCTGGAAGGAGGTTCTCTCGATGCTGGACGATGGCAAAGAACTGGCTATCACACGTTCTTCTCTTACTACGCATGTCGGTCGGAGGCTTGCACTTGAAGGCTGCAGGGTAGCGGATTCATACTCCGGTGCTTTCAGCAGTTCCGGATGCATAGTGTATCCTGCAGAGGACGGGCGTTTTTCGTTTCTTGGAAAGAAGTTCGATTATCTCCGGTTTTATTGACGGAAGTATTTCGCGATCCATTTTTCTCTCAGATGCTTTCCGCTTTGCTGTTCTTTGTCAATTCATACAGATGCAGGCTTTCCCTCAGAGTGAAAGCCAGGTCCAGAATCAGGATGAAATCTATTTTCTTCCAGTATTGTCATCCTGTTTCAACTTCTCTTTCTACCTAGGAAACTAGACCTTGTCAGCATTGAAGGCATGCTGCCATGACTCCTGATATTTGGCATGGCATTAAGTATTTTTCTTGACAGCTCAGATAAGCAGTTTTAAAATTTAAACGATAGAAAACGTTTTCTATTTGTTTTTTTCTTTTTATTGCCAGTAGAAAACGTTTACTAAGGAGGTGCTGAGTTGCGTCTGCCTATAATTCCTGCTCCGAAAGAAGCAATATGCAATGGTGAACGAATTGATGCAAGAACTCTGTTTGGCAGTTTTGTGCTCAGTATCCCTGAAGAAGACCCTAGACTTGGCTTTCATCTCGGGAGGATAGGAATCAGCTATACAAGTGCTGTGATGGATGCCGGACTCTGGGAATTCCATTCTGCTGGGTATGATGTATCTCCTGTCATTGTTGATGGCAACGACTCGTATTACCTGAAGATATCCAAAGAGGGGATAGCGGCGTTCGCCACTACTGCTCGCGGGTTATTCTATGCAGCTATAACGCTCTCAAAGCTGGTGGAATGCTATTCCTTAGAGCGTCTTCCTGAGGTGGAAATCAGGGATTTCTCGGATACTCTAATCCGTTGCGACTATCTTGATTTGCGTTCAATTCATCCTCCTTTTGACCATATTCTCAGCAATATCGAGATAATTTCACAGGCTAAGCTGAATGGTGTTGTCATCGAGTATGAGGACAAGCTGCCCATCGGAGAGCCGTTCAATGTCCGTAATGAACATTTCTCGATAACGGATGAAATGCTTCGAGCCCTTAAAGACAGATGTTGGCAATATTTTATAGAGATTATTCCTCTTCAGCAGTCTTTTGGTCATCTTGAATACATCCTCAAGGATGAGCGGTACAGCCACCTGCGGGAGACGGAGGAGGCCGTCGGGGAGATGTGTCCGCTTCGCGAAGGCTCTATTGAAGTCTCCAAAGAGCTTGTGACTGCAATGGCGAGTCGTCATCCGGAGGCAAGGTTCCTGCATATTGGCTGCGACGAGGTGTGGAGTCTCGGACAGTCTGAGGAATGCATGAAAGACGGCCGTAGCCGCAATGCAATATTTATTGAATACGTGAACAAGATCATCGATGAGGTTTGTCGCTGCGGAAAGATTCCTCTTTTCTGGCATGACATGCTTGAGGATGCTTCAGTGGAGGATCTCTCACTTCTTGATAAGAGAGCCATCATATGCATCTGGATTTACAATGGGAATAATCTGGTGAAACGGGTCCGGGATTTCACAGAGAAGCTTGAGGCTCTTGGCATAAGATACTGGGCATGTCCATCTGTGCGCGCATGGGATGAGGATGACAGGCAGGACTATCCGGTATTGAAGGAAAGGCTCAGGAACATAGAATACTGGAGCCAGTGTGTTTCCCAGTTTCATATCGAAGGTGTGATAAACACCAACTGGGCAGCGTGCTTCGCTCTGGCTAAACCATATGGGGTATATGAGTCCAGCTTCTTCACAATCCATTATGCAGCTGAACGATGCTGGAATACCGCAGCGCACTCCGAATCATTTCTTTCACGCTATCTTCTCTTCTTCCATGGATATGGCGGGGGAGAGGCTCTGCTGCAGGAAGGCTGGCGCAATGAAGATTTCTACCAGATTCTGGCTTCTCTTGATGGTCATCTTGAGCACAATGGCAGGATTGCCCATCTGATTGCTCTCCTTCGCCAGTTCGAGCTCCCGACAAGAAGATATTTCCCATTGACTGTGGTTCTGTACAGAAGCGAATTCTTCGGCTCATCAGATGAGATCGGATCGCTGAGGAACAAATTTGAAGCGGTGAAGAGAACATTAGCGGAGGTGAAGCCTCTCCTGGCAGAGGAACTGTCATATTATCTGGATGGGTATGCTGTCGAGCAGTTCATGCGATCCAGATATTTCGTGGAGGAACTGCTGATACAGAAGGCAGAGGAGATCCTGAAGGCTGATGAAGAAAGGGAATAGGATAACCATCAGGGATGTCTCGCTGATGGCAAACACATCGATAGCAACTGCTTCCAGGGTCCTCAACAACACAGGCTATCCGGTAAGCCCGGATATGAAAGCTAGGATCCTTAAAGCTGCAAAGGATCTGGGATATACGCCGAATATGCTCGGTAAAGCTCTGAAGACTGGTAAGAGCCATGAAATCGGTGTCGTTGTCCCATCCCTTCTGAATCCATATTATGCAGAGGCTGTCAATGGAATCGAGCGTGAGTGCAATGCCAGAGGCTATACTCCTGTCTTCTGCAGTTCTGATAACAACCCAGAAAAAGAGCTCGCGAATGTGGAGTTCCTTATCCGTATGAGGATGGACGGGATTCTTCTTTCGAAGATTGAATATGGCGATGATGTGATCCAGCGAGTAAGCCGGGCTGGTATCAGTACAGTTTATTTTGACCAGCCTGTCGCAGATGAGAATCTGCCATGCATCACGTATGACTTCTTTGAGGCCGGCAGAATGGCTTCTGAATATCTGACCTCACGTGGGCACAGAAGAATTGCCTTCTTCTCCCTGCCGTTCGATCGTCAGAGCCGGAGGAGCCGCTACGAAGGATTTATGGCGGGCCTTGGAGAGGCGGAAGGATATCTGTATCAGAGCCCTGCAGAGAATGAAGGCGTGGAGGTTTTGAGTGAATTCCAGGCTGGCGAGCGTCTTGTTGACAGTTTTCTGAAGGACAGAAACGCTACAGCGGTTGTTGCCATAAACGATCTTATTGCAATCGGGGCAATGAATGCATTCAGTAAGAGAGGGATTGCCGTGCCTTCTGATATTTCGGTTGTGGGTCTTGATGATATCTCATTTGCAGCGATGTCGAATCCTGCACTCACAACTGTTAAGCAGCCGTCTTATGAGATGGGAAGCGCGGCTGCAAAAGTTCTGATAGACAGTCTTGAAGGTGTTGAAGAAGAAGTAGGGACAGTGAGGATGCCTCCTTCACTGGTGGAGAGGGATTCAGTATGCGACCTTGTGTAATCGATGCTCATAATCATCCTGACTGGTATGGGATGAATGCGGACTCCTTCGTAAGGGAGATGGATACGAATGGAATCAGTAAATGCTGGCTTCTCAGCTGGGAGGCCCCTGCTGATGAAGTCGATCCAAGTCAGTTCAATGTGCTCAGCGAGCGTCCGTACAGAATGGGATCGGGTCCCATAGATTTCTCTCGCTGTCTCGCATTCAAGGATAAGTATCCTGACAGATTCATCCTTGGATACGCGCCAGACCCGCGCTTACCGGAATGCATCGATAATCTTGAGGCCGCGATGGCACTCTATGGAATCAGGATATTCGGTGAAGTCAAGATCAGGACGGTGTATGACAGCCCTGATTGCGTCTCCGTTTTCCGCTTCTGCGGTTCCAGAGGTCTTCCTGTCATTCTCCATATAGAGAATCCAGGACCGACAGGCACGAAGTATCCAAGAAGAGATTATTGGTATGGCGGAGGCATTGAGGCTCTTGAGAGGCTTCTGGAAAAGTGTCCTGAAACGATTTTCATTGGACATGCACAGGGCTTCTGGGCAGGAATCTCCCTTGAAGGGGCGAAGGATGGAGAGTCGTATCCAACAGGGAAAGTCATCGAGGGAGGGAAGGTTCCATTCCTGATGAGAAAATACACAAACCTTTATTGTGACCTTTCTGCTAACAGCGGACTCAATGCAATGAGGCGGGATCCGGGCTTTGCCAGGGAGTTCCTGATGGAATTCCAGGACAGATGCCTTTTCGCTAGGGATAAGTTCGGAAACGAGCTTCTGAAATTCATATTGGATCTAAATCTTCCGGAAAATGCAGTTGAAAAGATTCTAGGAGGTAATGCAATCAGATTGCTGAACGGATGAGTTAGAAGTCGAACCGTATCAAGGAAAAAACGGAGGTAAGGTTATGAAGAAATGGATGTTGATCCTATTGGTAGCAACGCTTTCCCTGATGGCTTTATCTGCTGGCGGCTCAGTAGAAGCAGAGAACCCCGATGAGCCGGTTACCATCAGATTCATGTGGTGGGGATCACAGACAAGGCACGATACGACAATCAAGGTGATTGAACTTTTCATGGAGGAGAATCCGGATATCATCGTGGAGTATGAATATGGCAGTTTTGAGAATCATTTTGACAAGATCCTGACGATGATGACAGCCGGAGATGCTCCTGACGTGTTCCAGAATTCCACGGCATACATCCTGATGCATGCACAGAATGGACAGCTTCTGGATCTGCAGCCATATATTGATAGCGGCGCGATTGACCTCAGTGACTGGGATGATGTCTTCAAGACACTTGGCGTAGTAGAAGGTGGAACATATGGTCTGACAATGGGCAATTCCGCATTCGGCATGCTTTATGATCCTATTCTTTTCGAAGAGGCAGGAATCCCTGTACCGACAAGCGACTGGACATGGGATGACTATCATGAGGCACTCCGCCTTGTAAAGGAGAAGACAGGTCTCTATGGAGATTCATGCTATCCGGCATCGATGATCGAAGGCTATGTGATGTATCTGCGCCAGCATGGTTATATCGGCCTGTTCAACGAGACACGTGATGGCCTTGCATATGATGGCACCGATCTCTGGGTTGAGTATTTCACGAAGCAGCAGGAGATGATGGACAAAGGTTATGTGATGCCTTATGACCAGGCGATTGATTCAATCATCTCATTCGAGCAGTGCGGTCTTGCGCTTGGAACCGCAGGTATGCTTGGCTGTATAAACAGCAACCAGGCTGTAGCTATTGCCAATGCAAAGGGTTCACCTGTAGCTCTGATGCCATTCCCGCACATGGAAGGCGAACCTCAGCCAGGTACTTTCATCGGTCCTACGATGTTCCTCAGTGTTGCAAAAACTACAGAACATCCTGAAGCTGTTGCCCGTTTCATCGACTTCTTCCTCAATGATCCTGAAGCTAATGAAATCATGATGATGGAACGTGGCGTTCCGGCAAGCGCAGGAGTCAGGGCTGTACTCGAGCCTCAGCTTGATGAAGTCGCGGCGGATTCCTCCAGATATGTTGGAGAGACTGCTGCAGTCTCTGTCCCGTTCGATAATATCTATCCGGCAGCATACAATGAGATTCTCGATCTCTATAGAAGGACTGTTGAGGATATGATGTTCGGCCGTGTCTCGATAGAGGAAGGTGGAATCGCATTCAATCAGCAGGCAGCTGCGCTTCTGGCAGGCCGCTGAAACAGTTAACGGAGGGGCATGTGTCCAGAGAGCATAGAAGATTCGGTATAACAGGGAATGATATCGCGGGTTATCTGCTGATCAGTCCATGGCTGATTGGGTTTGCGGTATTCACTCTTGTTCCGCTTGTGTCGTCTTTCCTTTACTCGCTTACGTCTTACAACCTGCTTTCAGCTCCTGAGTTCGTTGGAATCAGTAACTATCTGCAGGCATTCGAGGATGACAGATTCTATCAGAGCTTCCGTGTTACATTTACTTACGCTCTTGTACATGTGCCCCTTAAGCTTGTTTTCGCTTTGTTTGTTGCCATGCTGTTCAACTGTGATAGGAAAGGTGTTGGTATCTACCGCGCGTTATACTATCTTCCTTCCATCATAGGAGGCAGCATCGCAGTATCCGTTATGTGGATTCAGATGTTCGGATCCGCTGGTGCTTTCAATTCAATTCTCGGGAAGATCGGAATCGAAACAACGACGAACTGGATCAAGAACCCGAAAACTTCGCTCGCGGCTGTTATCATCCTTGCAGTCTGGCAGTTCGGTTCACCGATGCTGATATTCCTTGCGGGGCTGAAGCAGATTCCGAGAACATATTATGAGGCTGCAGAGATTGACGGGGCTGGAGCGGCAAGACGCTTTATGAGCATCACGCTGCCATCCCTTACACCGGTGATTTTCTTTAATCTCGTCATGCAGCTCATCAGTGCGTTCATGGCTTTCACCCAGGCATATATCATCTCAGGAGGAGCAGGAGGTCCGAGCGATACCACGCTCTTCTATGCACTCTATATCTATCTCCAGGGATTCAGATATGGCCGTATGGGATATGCCTGTGCGCTTGCCTGGATAATCATTGTGCTCATTGCGATCGTGACGGCTGTTCTTTTCAAGACCTCCGGACGATGGGTTTTCTATGGTGAGGATGAATAGGAGGTAGTATGAGAGCACAATCGAAAGTGAAGAGAGCTGCAGCAACCGTAATCTACCATGTGTTCGTGATTTCACTGTGCTTTGTGATGCTTTATCCTATCCTGTGGCTGATAATGAGTTCATTCAAGCCATCTGAGGAAGTATTCAGGAATGCCTCTTCTCTCTGGCCGGAGCATTTCACTTTTCGCAATTATGCTGAAGGTTGGAAAGGATTTGGTGGAACATCATTCGGTACGTTTTTCAAGAATTCATTGTTTGTTGCGTCCGTCTCCACCGTTGCACAGGTAGCTTCATCTGCTGTGGTGGCTTATGGATTTGCACGTGTTAAATTCAAGGGCAGACAGTTCTGGTTCGCCATCCTTGTGATGACGATGCTCATACCTTCACAGGTTCTGATGATACCGCAGTATCTGCTTTTCAATAATTTTCACTGGATAAACAGTTTCAAGCCTCTGATTGTCCCGGCATTCACGGGGTTGCCGTTTTTCATCTTCCTCATCATGCAGTTCATCAGGGGAATCCCGAAATCAATAGATGAATCAGCGCTCATGGATGGTTGCGGGCATGTGCGGATCTTCTCCTACATGATACTTCCGCTGAGTGTACCATCCATAATAACTTCAGCAGTTTTCGCCTTTTACTGGAAGTGGGATGATTTCATGGGACCGCTCCTATATCTGCAGAGACCGAAGATGTACACTGTCTCCCTTGCTTTGCGGTCCTTCTCGGATCCCGCCGCCGGTACGGACTGGGGCGCTATGTTCGCAATGCTGATGCTTTCCCTTCTGCCTTGTTTCCTCATTTTCATCTTCTTCCAGAAGTATCTGGTAGAAGGCATTGTGACCACAGGAATGAAGAATTGACGAAAGGAGCCTTATGAACAAACAGCTTATCATCGACAATGTACAGATTGCAGTCTATGAGAACAGGAAAGAGATGGGGGTAGCGGCAGCACGGTGTGTGGAGAATCTGTACCAGAGCATCGCCGGAGAAAAAGATACTCTGAACATGATCTTTGCGGCAGCTCCTTCCCAGAATGAGTTTCTGGATGCGCTCTGCGACAGCAGTGTAATTGATTTCTCAAGAATCAATGCCTTTCACATGGATGAATATGTGGGTTTAAGTCATGACTCCCCTCAGTCATTCAGCCATTATCTTACTGAGCATCTTTTCTCAAGAAGGAAATTCAGAAGCGTGAATCTGATAAACGGAAATACAGATAATCCGGAAGAGGAATGCAGACGCTATGGTTTATTGCTGGATTCCTATCCTCCTGATATCGTTTGCGCGGGAGTCGGGGAGAATGGGCACATCGCCTTCAATGATCCAGATGCAGCTGATTTCCTCGATCCTCTCTGCATGAAGGTTGTCATACTCGATCCAGTCTGCAGACAGCAGCAGGTCAATGATGGTTGTTTTGCAGTGCTGGAGGATGTGCCGGAAAAAGCAATGACGCTTACGATTCCGACGCTTGCATGTGCCAGATACAAGGTCTTCGTCGTTCCGTCAGGGCGTAAGGCGAAGGCTGTCCATGATATGTTCCTTTCTGAGAGAAGTGAGAAAGTACCCGCTTCAGTCATCAGAGGTGATTCATCGTCCAGTGTTTTCCTCGATAAGGAAAGCGCTGCGCTCCTTTTGGAAGGAAAGGGTATACGATGGGAAGCTTGCTCATAAAGAATGCGCGTCTTATCCTTGATGACTGCATCAAAGATGGCGCTGTACTTGCTGAGGATGGACGTATCATCCGTATTCTGGATGATGACTCGGGTATCCATTCCGATTGCGTTGCGGATCTCAAGGGGATGTATCTTTCGCCAGGTTTTGTCGAAACGCATTTCCACGGAGGAGGCATGTGTGATTTCTCCGACGGAAGCGATGATGCATTCCTGACAGCCATTGATACATTCCTCTCACATGGGGCTACGACATTGTTCCCTACGATTATAGCAACGACAGAGAATGAGATTTGGAAAGCTATCAGAGCATTCTCCGAGGCGGTCTCGATAGAGGGAGACAAGGTGACACTCCCTGGCCTGCATCTCGAAGGTCCGTATCTGAGTTCTGCGCAGAAGGGATCGCTTCCTGAGCGCTTCCTGAGAGATCCTGATAAGAATGAGTATAAGGCTATAGCGGAAAGCGGGGTTATCAGGAGGTGGACACTGGCTCCGGAGCGCAGCGGTTCGATGGAATTAATTGATTATCTTGTGTCCAGATCCATTGTGCCGAGCATCGGGCACTCTGATGCGGAGTATTCATGTGTGCTGGAGGCTTTCAGACATGGCTGCCATCTCATTACGCATCTGTATTCCGCGATGTCCACGATAGTAAGGCGGGGAGGATTCCGTTTTCCAGGAATCATTGAGAGTGCTTTCTGCATTGAGGGTATGGATTCTGAGATTATCGCTGATGGTGCTCATATCCCGCCTGAACTTCTTCGCATGGTGTGGAGACACATCGGTAAGAATCAGCTTCGGCTTACGACGGATGCCTCCCGTTGTGCCGGTTCCGATGTTAAGGAAGCGACGATTGGAAGCCGCGAGAACGGTACCCCGATAATCGTAGAGGACGGAGTAGCAAAACTTCTGGACAGAAGTGCATTCGGTGGAAGCATCGCTACACCTGACAGGCTTATCAGGGTGATGTGGAAAACAGCAGGTGTCCCTCTTGTGGATGCTGTAAAAATGTATACTGCAACACCTTCGCGCGTGTTTGGTCTGGAGAAGAAAGGAAGGCTTGCAGAAGGGATGGATGCGGATTTTGTCTGCTTTGATGAGTCTGTTTCCATAAGAGGCGTTATGACACGTTCTTTCAGGTCCGGTGTCTTTGCATGAGGAGGGACTGATGAGTGGATTGCTGATGGACAGGTATCGTGATGAGGTGTTCAGCATCATCAATGATATTCATGATAATGAGAAAGAGAGAATTCTTGCTGCGGCAGAGGTTGTTGCCACACAGGTGGCGAAAGACAGGCTTGTCTATGTCTTCGGTCCCGGTGGCCACTCTAATCTGGCTGCCATGGAGGTTTTCTTCAGGGCAGGTGGGCTGATGCATGTGTCTGCCATCATTGATCAGGAAACGATGCTTTCATCTGGTGCGCTAAAATCGATGCAGGTTGAGCGCCTTCCAGGTTATGGCAGCATCATTGTCGATGATTACGGGATAGGGGAAGGCGACCTTCTCATTGTCATCAATGCCTATGGTATCAACTCAGCGACAATTGATGCCGCCCTCGAGGCGAAGAAGAATGGGGCGACGGTTATAGGGATTTGCTCTCATGCGCATTCATCAGGTACTGCTCCTGATCATCCTGCCAGACATCCTTCTGGAAAAAATCTGCAGGATGTTGTCGACTACACTGTGGACTGCAAGATTAAAATTGGGGATGCTGTTCTGGAAATCCCCGGATTCGAGCAGAAGGTTGGCGCCCTGAGTACTTTTGCCAATGCTTATGTCATGAACTCCATATTTATAGAAGCTATCGGGTTGCTAGTTGAAAAAGGTATTAATCCTCCTGTCTGGAGAAGCGGGAATGCCCCAGGCGGGGATGAATGGAATAATCAGTTCATCGAACGGTTCAGGGGAAAGGTCCGCTGTCTCTGATTGTAGAAACGTGTGTTTTCCGTTTCTTGGAAAAAGTTCGCTTATCTCCGGTTTTATTGACGAAAGCATTTCGGGGGTGAGAGAATATGACGGTGGATTTGATTGATGATTTCATCTCCTATATCAGATCTGTCAGAGCGCTCAGTGAAAACACTGTCAAAAGCTATTCGACGGATCTTGAGGAGTGGAGAAGGTATATGCGTGACAGGGACCTTGAGCCTCTTGGTTTCACACGCGAAGACGCTGCGCTTTATGCAGAGTACATGGAAGATGAATTCGCAGAGCGTTCTGTACTGAGAAAACTGACAGCGCTGAGAACATTCTATAATTATCTTGAACGGCGGAATCTTGTCTCTTCAGATCCGTTTGAAGAGATTTCCATGAGGCAGAAAGCTAGAAGGCTTCCTTCCGTTCTGACAGAAGATGAAGTGAAGGAGCTTCTGTCTGTGGAGCGGCATACATTCCAGGATGAAAGGGATCACATGCTCTTTCTCTTTATCTACAATACCGGATGCCGTATTTCTGAGGCTCTCAGCATCAATGTCTCTGATATCGAATTCGGCAAGAGAAGAATATTGATAAAAGGCAAAGGGGGAAAGGAACGTTTTGTCTTCTTCTCTCCTGAACCTGCGGAGGAGATGAAGTCATATCTGGAGAAGAGAAGTGAGTATCTTTCTTCTCTAGGACAATCTGATCAGGAAGCTTTTCTCATCGGAGACAAGGGAGGCCGGTTGCCCTTCAGCTCCGCTCATATTATCTTTGATAAGTATAAGGCAATTCTCGGATGGCAGAAGGAGTTCACGCCGCATACACTCAGGCACTCCTTTGCGACACATCTGATGGATAGGGGCGCTGATATCCGTCTGGTACAGGAGCTGCTGGGGCATGAGAGCATCTCCACAACACAGATCTATACTCACGTTTCCCGTGCAAAGCTGAGGAGAGTCTATGAAGAGACTCATCCTCATGCAAAGGAGTGATTGATGGAAATTCATGGAACTACGATATGTGCAGTCCGCAAAGGCGGTCAGGTTGCTATAGCGGGTGATGGACAGGCCACCTCTGGCGAAGGGGGGATGGTTATCAAGGGCAACTGCAGAAAAGTGAGACGCCTTTATAACGGAAATATAATAGTCGGATTCGCAGGATCCACTGCCGATGCTTTCACGCTTTTTGAGCTTTTTGAAGGTAAGCTCAAGCAGTATGGCGGAGATATAACAAGAGCATCTGTAGAACTTGCCAAGCAGTGGCGTACTGACAGGACTCTGAAGAATCTCAATGCAATGATGCTTGCATCCGATGGTTCAAAGCTTTTTATGATCACTGGCAATGGTGATGTGCTCGATCCTGAAGGCGATGTAATGGGAATCGGCAGCGGAGGCAGCTATGCAACTGCTGCGGCAAGAGCCTATCTCGATGCAGGAGTTGACTGGAGCGCTGAGGAGATTGCAAGAAAGAGCGTATCTATCGCTGCTGATATCTGTATTTATACCAACCACAATATTATCACTGAGGTGAAGAATGCTTGAGAATAAGAAAAGTCTTGATGATATGGTTCCTTCCGAAATCGTGAAGAGCCTTGATGAATATATAGTCGGACAGGACGAGGCAAAGAGGACAATTGCTATTGCCATCCGCAATCGCGTGCGCCGCAAGCGCCTTCCCGAGGATATAAGGGATGAAGTCACTCCTAAGAACATCCTTATGATCGGTCCCACTGGCGTTGGCAAGACGGAGATTGCCCGCCGTATCGCAAAGCTTGCCAATGCTCCTTTCATAAAGGTTGAAGCAACTAAGTATACGGAAGTTGGATATGTCGGCCGTGATGTCGAGTCGATGATACGTGACCTGATGGCCGCTTCCGTTGCCATGGTCAGGGAGGAAATGGCGGACCAGAGGCATGAAGAGGTAGAGAAGAGAGTCGAGGAGAGGCTTCTCGATCTGCTGCTTCCTGCTATCGATAAGTCAAAAGGTGCAGAGGATGTATCTGTGGAAGATACGAAAGAAAAATTCCGCCAGATGCTCCGTGCTGGTGTTTTCGATGAGAAAGAAGTCGAGATGCCTGTGGATGCAAAGACTCATGTAGGTTTTGAGCTTATGGGTTCATCTGGGAATATGGAGGATCTTCAGAATGCGCTCTCCAGCATTGGCAACATGTTCTCCTCTTCTGGCAGGAAAACGAGAAAGCTTTCCATCAAGAGAGCTCGTGAGATTATCCAGGAAGAGGAACTTGATAAGGTCATTGATCCTGATAAAGCTGTTGATGAAGCTAAGACCAGAGCTGAGGAGATGGGTATTATCTTCATCGATGAGATTGATAAGGTTGCTTCTCACAACAGCACATCCAATTCCGATGTTTCCAGAGAAGGTGTCCAGCGCGATATCCTTCCGATAGTCGAAGGTTCCAAAGTCTCTACGAAATGGGGAGTCATCGATACGACGAATATCCTTTTCATAGCGGCGGGAGCATTCTCATTCTCCAAGCCTTCTGATCTCATACCGGAACTTCAGGGCCGCTTCCCGCTTCGTGTTGAGCTTCATGATCTCACTGCGGATGAGTTCTACAGGATTCTTACAGAACCCCAGAATGCAATTACGAAGCAGTACAAAGCTCTGCTGTCAACGGAGGGCGTGACTGTCGCATTCGAAGATGATGCACTCCACGAGATAGCAAGAATCGCCTCTGAGGTGAACCAGACGAATGACAACATCGGTGCAAGAAGGCTTTATACAGTCATGGAGAAACTTCTTGAAGAGCTGGCATTCTCAGCAGATCAGCTTTCCGGCCAGACGATTGACATAACGAAAGGCTATGTCCAGGAGAGACTTTCCGGTATTGCTGAAGACCAGGATCTCTCTAAGTATATTCTCTGATGCAGTATTATACTGTTACAGCAGATAGCTACGAAGAAGCTGTCAGAAAGGCAACTGAGCTCTACGGGAGCGGTATCAGAATCCACTCCCGCAGGGATTATACTACCGGCGGACATCTTTTCCGGCGCAGAAGGCAGCATTGCGAGATAGTCTGCTATCTTGCAGAGACTGGCAAAGAAGAGAGCCAGAAGAGCAAGGAGAAGGATATTTCAGAGTTTGCAAAGGAAGCAAAGACTCCTGATCCGAGCACACTTTCTCCCTCTGAGCGCCTTGATACAGAAATCTACAGAGAGAATGAGAAGCTGACAGAGGCTGCTGCGCTTCTTAGTCTGAATCACATCACAGGAAAGCTTTACGAAATGCTCCTGAAGGATTTCCCTTCCTCTGGCGATGTGCCGATGATTCTCTCAGAGCGTATTCTGAACAGCGTTGCCATTGATTATGAGCGTCAGGTGCATCCCAGACATTTCGTAGTCTTTGTCGGGCCGACAGGTTCAGGAAAGACAACGACGCTGGCAAAAGCTGCTTATCTCTATAGCAGAGAAGGAAAGAGTGTCGGAATTATCACGCTTGATACATATAGGACCGGGGCTGTTGAGCAGATGGAAGCATTTGGCAGAGCTCTTTCGATACCGGTATTGTCAGCGGGAGCTGAGGATGAACTGATCAGGGCCGCTGAGCACTTCTCATGGAAGGACATAGTGCTTATTGATACGATGGGGCTCTCACCGCATGATAAAGAGCTTAATCTCAAACTTGCTGGTATGCTTTCCGTTCTTGATAAAGACAGAACTGATTATATCCTGACAGTCAATGCCTGTATGAAGGAAGAGGATATCATGCAGCAGGGGACTGCATATTCACGCTTCTCTCCTTCCTCTCTTGCCGTGACGAAGCTCGATGAGACGGAGACGATAGGCAATGTGCTTTCCTTCTCTGCAGGGTCCTCGATTCCGATTCTCTTCTTCACTGATGGACAGAAAGTGCCTGAAACTATCTCGAAAGCATCAGGGGCATTGGTTCTTGAGCATATGAAAGGATTGGGACTGGATATGCAGGGCTTCAGGAAGCAGGTGACTCTGCAGTGATTCTTTCCCAGATGAAGTAGCCATCTTCAATGGCTCTTGTGTCATAAGGGAATGCTATGCCGCTTCCCTGAATCAATGTGCGAAGGACTTTCTCCTCACTGCCTGTATAAGCCAGCACTTCACCGTTTCCGGAGAGAAGTGCTGCTTCTTTTTCTCCGTATTTCTCAACCAGCAATTTCTGCAGAGAAGCATCTATCGTGAGTGAAACATCCTCTCCATATTCAATGTAATTATCCAGCGAAGGTACTGCTGAAAGCTTTTCATCCATTATCTTCTCAATTCCGCTCGTGCCATGAAATGATCTGTTTACAGTACCCGTCAGAGTTTGTGCACTGCTTTGCGGGTACTTCCTTCTTTCCAGAACAGCTACTGAGATATCATCGGAGAGAGAGGCTCTTGAAAGCCTTTTCTGTATGGTCTTTATCTCGGTTGCCGAGAGAATCTCTGTGATGACGATGAACTTCTTTCCTTCATCGATTTTCTCTTCTATTGATATAGCGCTTTCTTCTGTGTAGGCAGAGATGAATGAAGCTATTTCGGAGGAATATGAATCATTGATATGAACTGTAAAGCCATAGTCGGGAGCCTGGATTGCCAGATAATCACCATTTCTGTCGAGGATGCTTCCTCTGACAAGGACAGGGGATGGAAGAGGATCTGCGTATACAGGCTTTCTGGGAAAAAGGGATGTCTGGAAAAGGGCGAGGCAGATAAGGAGAGATGAAAGAGGTATGAGAAGAATCAGAGAGAGCAGTATGCTTTTGCCCTTATTGCCATTTTCTGTCATATGTAAAATAATAATCAGCAGTTTGAGGATTGTCGATAGATGAGCAGATATAGCTATGATGATATGCCGCCTGAAGGATACAGAGAAAGGCGAAGAGGTAATGGCAGAATGACCGCCGCAATAGCCGCAATTGGTGTTTTGCTAACGCTTATAGCTATAATCATATACCTGCTTTTCACTCCGCATAATACAGTAAATGAATCGCCGGAACCTGCTATTGAAGCTGTCTCTGCAACTCCGGCTGAACCAGAGATCATCACACCTGCAGAGCGGAAGGTGGAGACTGTTCCTGCTGCATCGGAGGTAGAAACTGCGGAAATCGAGACCCCTGAAACTGAAGAGATAAGAGAGGAAGAAATCGTATCTGAGGTTGCTGAAGCAGAGACTGTTCCTGCTGTGACGGAAGTTCCGGAAACAGAAACCGAAGAGATCGGAATCATAGAAGATATTGTCGCTGAGCCGGCTGAAGAGACTGCTTATGATCCTCTCCTCAGATTCCAGGAAATGGGATTCAGCAGCTATGAAGTGAAGAATGGTGACACACTGCAGTCGATAGCAGATACAACAGGCCTTTCAATGACCACACTTGTCTCTGTGAACAAGCTGAAGGGAACTGCGCTGGAAAGCGGCACGATGCTGCTCATTCCACCAGTGGAAGGAACTCTCTATACAATGGAAGAGGGTGATGATCTTGCCTCTGTCGTCAGTGCTCGCAATCCGCAGCTTACAGCAAGCGATGTTGCTCTTTATAACAAGAAGGAAAGTACTGCCTGCATCCCGGGCGAGGAGATTTTCATCCCAGCTCCTGGAACGGTGGAGGAAACTGTCAGCTACATGTTCTCTTCTCCTCTTCCGGGTGGTGAGATTATTGCAAGATTCGGCGATTACATCGATGGTCAGCCTCTTGATGGAGTTGCAGTGGCAGCTGCTCCTGGAAGTGCAGTTGTGGCAGCATCTGATGGAACTGTTGTCGATATCTTTGCCGATCCGGAGTTCGGACGCTCGGTGAAGCTTCTTCATAGCGATGGCTATACATCAAGCTATTCAGCATTGGAGACTGTCTCTGTGAAAGTAAGTCAGAAAGTGAATGCCGGGAATATCATCGGAGCGATCGGGACAAGCAATCTTCATTTTTCTGAACCAGCGGTAGTCTTCTCTGTGGAACAGAATGGTGTTCCTCTCGATCCTGTAAATCTTACACAGTTCTGATAGCCTTTTTATATAATTATTGTTATGAATTACTAAATTACATGATATGCTTCATACCATTTCTGAATAATGATATGAAGTTTTTCATATATGCAGATTCTTGAATATTGTTGGCTTTTAACTGAATATGCTCAGAAGATTGAAGGAAAATTCAGCAATCCGCAGCATTTCCTCGCTGCTTCGCTCTTACTGCTTTCTCGCTATGAACCGTTTGACGTATCTGATCTTTATATCGGGTGAAATCCTGGCTTTCCTTACCATATGGAAAACTCCCCTTCAAGTAGTTTTGTTTTTCTGTCCTGCTTGAGGGGAGCATATCATCCTGAAAAATCCTTATGTTTAATTACAAGCCTCTTCCACAGCAGTTCTTGTATTTCTTTCCGCTACCGCAGGGGCATGGATCATTGCGTCCGACTTTAGGAGTGGACCGTACGACGGTTGTATTATGTGCAGTCGCCTGACTGGAAACTGCGGTCTTCTCCTCACTCCTCTGGACCATCGGTGCACCTGGTGCTCTGTGCATAGCCTGAAGCTTCGGATTCTGAGCCTGCTGCGGTCGTGGCTGGAGCGTGATGCGGACTGCGTTTACTGTCCTTACCACATTCTCCGTGATGGATGAAATCATCTCATCGAAGGCATCGGATGCCGTGTTCTTGTATTCAACAAGCGGATTCTTCTGTGCATAGCTCATAAGCGATGCAGCATCCCTGAGATCTTCCAGAGCATCGAGATGATCCACCCATCTCTTATCGATATTCCTCAGGAAGACAAAACGTATGAAGTTGTTGAAGTTGGCTTTACCGACCTTGCTCTCTTTCTCCAGAAGATTCTTCTCCATTGTCTCCTTGATGGCTTCAGGATTGCTTAGAATTGTTTCATCCGGGCGTACTGCAAAGACACTTCTGTAGTTCTCTGCGAATTTCTCTTTGTCGCCAGCTGCAGCTTCCCATGCCTCATCGACATATTCCTTGGTATCTTTGATGATTTCAGAGAGAAGATCCTCGTCAGCGAGAATCCTGTCTCTTTCTCCATAGATGAAATTCCTCTGCTCATTGAGAACATCATCGTAGTCGAGCAGGTGCTTTCTGATCTGGAAGTTGCGTTCCTCGACTCTCTTCTGGGCGTTCTCAATGGCATTGTCGAGAATCTTGTGATGTATTGGCTCTCCATCTTTCAATCCCAGCCTGCCAAGCATTTCTTTCAGGCCCTCTTTTGCAAAAAGCCTCATCAATGGATCATCGAGAGAGATGTAGAACTGGCTCGTGCCAGGGTCTCCCTGTCGACCGGAACGACCGCGGAGCTGATTGTCGATACGTCTGGATTCATGGCGCTCAGAACCGATGATATAGAGGCCGTCCAGAGCTTTTACTTCCTCATAGGCCTTCTTGTATTCATCCTGGATTTCTTCCATTGCTTTCTTGAGTGTCTCAGGATCTGCTTCAGTTCCGACTTTCTTCATGGCAAGATGCATGGGAGATCCTCCCAGTTTGATGTCAGTACCGCGGCCTGCCATGTTTGTTGCGATTGTTACAGCACCTTTCGCACCCGCTTCACCGATGATGAAAGCTTCTCTGGCATGGTTCTTTGCGTTAAGAACCTCATGCCTGATACCTTCCCGTGTCAGCAGGGCAGAGAGCTTTTCGCTCTTTTCGATGGAGGCAGTTCCGATAAGAATAGGCTGACCCGTTGCATGGATCTTCTTTACAGCTTCAACGATTGCCCTGAACTTCATCGGTTCATCGTAGAATGTCAGGTCGGGAAGATCTTTCCTCTGTACAGGCAGGTTAGTCGGTATGACAACAACATCTATGCCATAGATCTGCTTGAACTCTGTAGCTTCTGTATCAGCGGTGCCTGTCATACCGGAAATCTTGTCGTACATCCTGAAGAAGTTCTGGAACGTGATTGTTGCAAATGTCTTTGACTGGCCTCTTACTGATACGTTCTCCTTCGCTTCAATTGCCTGATGCAGGCCTTCGGAGTAACGCCTTCCGGGAAGAACACGGCCTGTGAACTCATCGACTATCTGGACCTCTCCGTCTTTGACGAGGTAATCGACATCGCGATTATAGAGGTACTGTGCTCTCACAGCCTGTGTGACATAGTGCACGAGCTCGAAGTTTTCATCATCATATAGCGATGTGATTGTATTGCCTTCTTCATCTTTAGATGTCTTGAGTGCACCTTCTTTCTTCAGAAGCTCTTCCATATGTGTCATGCCGGTCTTTGTGAATGTGACTTTCTTTGATTTCTCATCGAGTTTGAAATCACCTTTCTCATCAAATGCGGCATAAGCTTCTCTATCCAGCTTCTCCATCGCTGTCAGCTCATAGTAATCGCCTGTTTCTGGATCTTTCTCGCATTCTTTCAGAAATGGGACAATAGACTTTGCTGCCTTTACTTTCGGTGTATCATCCTCAGCCTGCCCCGATATGATGAGAGGCGTTCTCGCTTCATCTATGAGGATGGAGTCGATCTCATCGACAATGCAGTAGTGATGCTTCGGCTGCAGCTTCTGCTTGAGGGAGAGCTTCATGTTGTCTCTCAGATAGTCAAAACCGAACTCATTGTTCGTTCCGTATGTGACATCTGCTGAGTATGCAATCCTCTTTCGTTCTTCATCCTGACCGGCAATGATACAGCCTGTCGTCATACCGAGGAACGAGTAGACCCTTCCCATCCATTCTGCGTCTCTCTGGGCAAGGTAATCATTTACAGTAACGATATGGGCACCTTTGCCTTCCAGCGCATTGAGGTAGGCAGCTGGGACTGCTGTAAGGGTTTTTCCTTCGCCGGTCTTCATCTCCAGGATGGAACCCTGATGAAGTACAATGGCACCCATGATCTGTACATCATAAAGCCATTCTCCCAGGACTCTGCCTGCAGCTTCACGTGCGAGTGCGAATGCTTTTGGCAGAAGTTCATCGAGCTTTTTGCCATTCTTTACTTCGTCTTTCCATTCTGCTGTGATTCTTGGGAAATCCTCGTCAGAGAGAGATTCAGCCCAGCCGTATTCATTCTTAACGCTCTCTACAATAGGGCGGAGGCGTTTCATGTCCTTGTCGTGTTTTGTCCCTCCGAAAAGGGCAGAGAGAAAATTTGCCATACAGTGAAGGTAACACTAATTATGGAAAAGGAAAATAATCCTTCTCCTGTCATAAAAGGCGAATTCAGGCTATTATGACAGTATGGACTGGTCATTAACCATTGGAAATCTCAGTATCGGTGTTCTTGATATCATCGCCCTGGTGATAGTTCTTGTAGGTGCTATCTCAGGCTGTATCACAGGTTTTGCACGTCAGGTAGCGAATCTTGCAGGCTTTGTCCTTGCAATTCCCGCCGCGCTTCTCTTTACCCGTCCGATTGCTGTTACTCTTTCATCTAATACGGGACTCCCGCTATTCTGGGCTTCTTTCTTTGTCTTTGTAGCGTTATCGCTATTGGTCTTCATACTCGTGGGCATATTCGGATCGGCACTGAAGAATGTGCTGGAAACAGTTCCAGCCCTCGATCATGTACTGGGCTTTGTCTGGGGGCTTGTTGCCTCTGCAATCTGTCTTTCCCTGATTATAGCTATACTGAATTTCCAGTCATTCTTCGATATCTCAAGAGTGACTGGGTCAAGTATTATCGTGCGTGATCTGATTGAGCCGCTCTTTCCGACTCTTGTTGATGCGGTAAAGGGTATCTGATGCTTGAAGACCTCAGGAGGACGCAGAGCACGACAAGCAGTGACATAGAGCGTGACGTCAGAGAAGACCGTCTGCCTCTTTCACTGCTATTCTCTGGAAAGAGAGGTTCTTCCAGGCTCACGGGAGCTCTGGAGCTGGCTTTTTATCTTACTGGAGAGGAAGCGGATTATCCTTATCTCCGTTCCAGCAGGATTGTGTATCTTGCAGAGCGTGATCTGAGGCTGGAGACTGAAGCCTCTCTTTCTCTTTTCCGGAGACAGCGTAATGATCGTTCACGCCGTTTCCTGATAAAAACAGTTAGAAAGACTCTGCTTCAGTATCATGTTTCAATCGCCTCCCTTTATGAGAATAAGAAAAGCGGAGTAAAGCTGAGAGATGAGGAAGGAAGGGGTGATACGCTTTTTTCCAATGCTGAAGCAGTAGATGCCATTATCCTCTCCCTTGAGGATGAAAAGAGTTTTACACAAGAGAGAGTTGATGAAATCTGCACGGAGCTCAGTGCGAGGATGAAGGATGATTTCTTCACTCTTGGAAAGAAAAGCGCAGGTGCGACGATAGATGAAATCAGAGCGGTACAGGATTGGCTTGATGAGGGAATCGAAGAAAAATGCCTGATTCTCGAAAATCCTGAGGATCTGACGGAAGGGGCTAAGAACAGCATGCTTAAACTGCTGGAAGAACCGCCTGAGCACACTCATATCATTTTGCTGTCAGCACGTCCTGATCGTCTTCTGCCGACGATTCTCAGCAGAGTGAGGAAGTATCATTTCCCTGAACTGCCGGAAAAGGTCATCTCCACTCTGATTGGAGAGGATCTGGCTATTTATGGATCTTACACATCTTTCGATTCTTTTTTCTTCGCAGAAGGATCGGATGAAGAGAGCAGACTGGCTATGGAAGAGGCTGTTTCTCTATATTCAGAAGCTCTTCTTGCTGGCAGGATGCTGACACTTGAGGATGAGACAAGGATTTTCTCTGCGATTGAGAAAATGCATTCTTATCCATATTTCAGAGAACGTATTTCAGAAGTTCTTGAGAATGCTCTGAGGAAAGGCGGCAATCTCAAGCGTGTGAAGAAAGCCTGGAGGTCTCTGAACGAGGCTATGTTCAGAGCTGATACTTATAATATGAATATACGTCTTGCATTCGATGCAGCGCTGAGGGAGGCTTGCTGTGGCGAATAAACTGCTGAAAAAGGTCATTGATGATTTATCATCGCTTCCTGAAGGAGAACTGAAGAAGCTTGTCCAGAATCAGATGGATGAGGCTGATATGCTGGAAGCTCTGCTTGCATCTCTTCCGGATGGGCATATTGTTTTCTCTCCCGATGGAACCATCAGATATATAAACAACGCAGCATTCCATCTTCTTCCCTCCGACAGACGCCGCAAGCTTCGTGTCGGACTTTCTCTTGATGAGATGATGATAGATAAGGATGTGAAACGCTTTCTTAAGGCGGTTTCCATTGGGGAAGAGAAAGCGGAAGCACAGGATTTTGCCTTTGAGATGGGGAATGAAGTGAGAACTGTACGTGTATCTTTCACTCAGCTTTCGCTCCCTTCTGCTGCTTATATGGACGTGAAGCTTTCAGATATTACGGAAGAGATAATGAAGGAAACAAGGCTCAGGCGTACTGAAAGCCTTGCTTCAATGACGACTATGGCAGCTGGCATTGCCCATGAGATCAAGAATCCTCTGGCTGCGATGAAGATACATCTTCAGCTTATGCGCAAAGCATTGAGATCCAAAGGCTCTCTCAATGAAGAAGGAGCGGAACGTTATCTCTCTGTGCTTGATGAAGAGATTGATCACCTGAACAAGATTGCTGTCGACTTTCTTTTCGCTGTGCGCCCGATGAATATAGAGCTCAGGCTTGGCTCCCTTGAGGGGGTTATCAGCGATCTGATTACTTTCCTTTCACCTGAAGCCGATGAGAAAGGCATCAAGGTCGTTTCCAAAGTAGAGAGGTTCCTGCCCCGGGTCGAGCTCGATGCCCGCTACCTGAGACAGAGCCTTCTGAATATTGTCGAGAATGCATTTGCGGCTATGCCAGGAGGAGGTACGCTGACAGTCTCTGTCTATCTCGATGGCAACTGGGAGACTGTAAGAATAGAGGACACTGGAACTGGCATAGATGATGAACATCTTTCAAAGATCTTCGAACCTTATTTCACAACCAAAG
>CALXLB010000095.1 GCA_944389085.1 uncultured Spirochaetaceae bacterium | reverse complement strand
CCTCTATAAGAAAGGTTACTGAGTGATAGTATTCTATCGCTCCAAAGATTTCTTGAGGCCAGCAGGGTGACTTGCTGGCCTTTTATAATAGGAGGCAGATGTGAGAAGAATCGGACTTATAGCCTGTTCTTCAAGAAAGTGCAAAGAAGCAGAAGCTGATCATGATAAAGAGTTTCCTGCTTGTGATATGTACATAGGAACAAATTTTAAGAAGTCAGTAAGCAATGGACTTTCAAAACTCGGCTGTGAGGATGATTATTATATTCTTTCTGACAATATTGATTATGGCCTTCTGTCGCCGGATGAACCTATAAAGTGTTATGATATCAATCTGAGAGATCAGGATGTTGCTTATAGGAAGGCATGGTGCGATAAAGTCTATGCTCAGCTTATAAATAAGCTCGGAAATCTTGATGATATCGAGTTCATATTCTTTTCTCCGCAGATACATTACGAATACCTCAGAAAAAAGCCTATTCATGGTAAGGCTGTAATATACAATGGTCATTCGATGACATTCAATCTGAAAAATATATAGGCAGTAATTGTTACCTTTTGCAGCCAAAACCTGACAATAATCATGGTTTTCTGCGTATTAACTATTGGAGGTATCCAATGGTTAATGATTATAATGATGACATGAAAGGAATCGCGATAGGCACCTTCAATTTCGAGGATTTTGTTACAGGGAATGATACCGTATACGTCGACAAGACGATGTATGCATATGCTTTAGTGAGAAATCCTAAGAGGAAATTCTGCTTTGTTTCGCGTCCACGCAGGTATGGAAAGTCTCTCTTCTGCTCGATGCTCCATGCAATCTTCGACGGAAGGAAGGAGCTTTTCAGGGATCTCTATATAGGAAAGACTGATTATCCCTTCGAGAAGTATCCTGTCCTTCATTTCGATTTCAGCGGGATGAACATGAGGACTGCTGATACGTTTCTGAATGTATTCCGTTCATATATCCGGTATCAGGCAGAGAGCAATGGGATAGAGCTCCTCTCTGATAGCCCATCTGCAATGCTTGATGAGCTTATAATCAAGCTGAGTGATGAAAAAGGGCCTGTGGTAATACTGATTGACGAGTTCGATGCGCCTTTTACATCCGGAAGCGCTGAGAAGGATATACAGGATACAGCAAGAAGAGAATTCAATGCATTCTATGCGACGATAAAGAAGTACGGTTCAAGGATCAGGTTCTCCTTCATCACAGGAGTTGTGAAGCTTTCAAATCTCTCCATCTTCTCAGCTATGAACAATCTCACAGATCTCTCTATGCAGCCTGAGTTCGCATCTGCATTCGGGTATACGGAAGATGAGCTTGAAGAATACTTCGGGGAAGGGATAGATGAGTATGTTGAAGCCCATCCCGATGTGAAGAGGGATGATTTCAAGGCAAGGATAAAGGCATATTATGATGGCTACAGGTTCTCGCCTGACTCTGATGTCACTGTCTACAATCCTGTGTCTATCGGAGAGTTCTTCACTTATAACTGTAGATTCAGGAACTACTGGAACAGAACGGGTGTTCCTACGTTTGCTATAGAGCTGGCAAAACGCTGTAATCTCTCAGAGCTTCTTGATGCTGAAAACCTTTTTATAAGCGAGGAAGCTTTCACTTCTTTTGATATTTCACAGATAAACTCGTCAGTACTGTCAAGGAGCTCTGTTATCGCACTTCTCTATTTTGCAGGCTATCTGACATTCAAGGGATCTGAAGAAGTAGGTTTTCCTAATGCTGAGGTTAAAGTGTCATTCATACAGAATCTTGTTTCCCGTTATGCATATGCAGGTAATGATGATGCATACATGAGCATGTGGTTGCTTTCTTTTATAGCGGCATGCAGGGAAGGGGATGAAGAAAAGGTGCACGAGAAGCTTGATGAGTTCTTTGCAGCTTTTTCCTATGAACTGACAGTAAAGGAACGGGAAAGGTTCTATCATCTGATTTTCCATGCAATCTTCATAGTTTCTTCTATCAAGGCATTTGCTGAGGATAGGGGACCTATGGGGAGAGCTGATGAGGTTATCTTTGCTGGTGATCATATCTGGATCTTCGAACTCAAAGTTGATAAATCTGCCGATGAAGCTCTGAAGCAGATAGAAGAGAAAGGATATGCAGCAAAGTATGCTTATCTGCTGAAGCCTGGGATGGTAGTGCACAAGGTTGGGATAAGCTTCTCTTCTGAAACAAGAAAGATTGAAGAATGGAAAAGTCTTCATGTGTGACGAGAAATGAAAAGCTCCAGGAGGTTTTTCTCCCGGAGCAGGGATAGGGGTTGCAATATCTCTTCAGGCTTTGATTGAGCCTGCAAGGAGACCTTTGACAAGATATTTCTGGAAGACCAGGTAAATCAGCACTGTCGGGATGCTGACAATCACAGTACCAGCAAAAGCCACGACATAGTTCGTCTGCAGAACACCGAAGACAGAAGTATAGAGACCAACGGGGAGTGTTCTCATCGATGACGATCTGATGAGAGTGAAGCCGATTGTGAATTCATTCCATACCCACATGAACTGATACAGGAAAACTGTCGCAAGACCGCTTTTTATCAAAGGGATAGCTATTGATACGAATTGCTTAACTTCACTGCAGCCATCAATCTGTGCGGCTTCAAAAAGTCCTTGCGGTACAGTCTTGAAGAAATTGGTCAGTACGAATACCGTGAATGGAATACCTCCTGCTGTGTAGACAAGACAGATTCCAAGGTATGAATCAGTTAGATTCATTTTCTGCAGAATGATGACAAGAGGGAAAATCACCATGGCGGCACTTATCATCTGTCCGAAGAGAAGATAGAGGAGCGCTCCATGATTGAGCTTTGTCTTATAGTGACTGAGCCCGAAAGCAGCCATTGAAGAGAACAGAATCATCAGAAGCAATGAGAATCCTGTTATGATTATGCTGTTCATGAAATATGTTCCGAAATTTCCCATTCTCCAGGCATCTGCATAGTTCTTGAACTGGGGAGTTGCAGGCATCGACCATGGCCGCAGCATCAATTCGCCTGCTGTCTTGAATGAGGAGATGACAGTCCAGATAAGCGGGGCCAATGTAAGCAGGGTAAGTACGAGGAGAAATAATATGATGAGCATTCTTCCTATAATCTTCTTCATATTTCAGTCCTCCTCTGAGCGTGATGAAAACTTCAGATTGAGCGCGGTTATCACAAGTACGATGAGTATGGTTGTTGTAGCAATCGCAGAACCATAACCTGCCATGTAACTTGAGAAGCTGGATTTGTACATATATGTCAGAAGCATTTCCGTCGAATAGTATCCAGGACCGCCTTCTGTCATGATGTATACAAGTTCGAACACTCTGAAAACATCGATGATGACGAGCGTGAATATCGTGTAGAATACACTGCGCATTGAAGGGATTATTATATGTATTATCCGCTGCCATTCATTTGCGCCATCGATGATAGCAGCTTCTTTGTATTCAACAGGTATCTGCTGCAAACCAGCAAGTGCAAGGATTGTATAAGTCGGGACAGTTTTCCAGATGGAAACAAATGTGACTGCCCAAAGAGCTGTATCGACATTTGAAAGCCAGCCTATTGCAAATTGCTCAAGTCCTACAGCTTTGAGGAATGTGTTGACAAGCCCGTATTGCGCGTTGAGGATCCAGCGCCAGAGAAGCATTACGACAACTGTTGGGAGAATAGCTGGAATATATGCCAGAAAACCGAAGAATTTCTTGAATGGAATATGGGTATCGAGAAGATAGGCTATGAAGAAACTCAATGGCGGAACTGCAATTACCATTACGATTCCATACTGGAAATTATTCTTGAGGCTCTGGATGAAAATGGGATCGTGGGCCATCTGCCTGAAATTCTTCAGACCTACGAAATCCGCTTTTGAGAATGCTGTGATTCCCGACCAGTTGGTGAAGCTGAATGATAAGGTAGATAAAATCGGAACAGCCCAGAATATCGTATAGATAATCATTGCTGGAACCAGAAAAATTGCAAACCATTTCAGTCTATAATTTTCTCTTATTCTGTTGCTTTTCAATCTTCTACTCCGTGAATAAATGAATCTGGCCCCGTAGAGCCAGATTCGCCATTGTTTTGCTATTACTGTCTCTGAGCCTGCTCATCAACCCATGTCTGCTGGGCGTTGTCGAGCACCTCCTGAGGAGTAAGTCTTCCCTGGATCATCTGCTGGATTCCTCTGTTGAGGTTCTCGAGAACCTTGCTGGATACCATATCAACGAGATAGAAAGAATCAGCAGTTGCACTTGAAGGCATCTGATAATCTACAGCTGTCCTGAGTGCCGGATGGGTAAGGTTCTTGTTCCAGCTTTCAACGTTGTAGATCTTTCCGACTTTCTCAACTGTGTCATTGGCAACATACTCACCAAAGAGATAGGAGAGGGCTTCAAGAGCTCCGTCAAGGTTTTTGCAGTCTGCTGGAATACACCACATCTGTCCCCATGTTACAGGAACGCTGATAAGCGGATCTTCGACGAAATCGATATTCTTGATGATGTTGTATTCGAATCCAGGCATGCTTGCTGCCATTGAATCGATAGGTGCTGTCATAGCAGTATGTGCTGTATACATACCCGCGTTTCCGCTTACGAACTCTGCAATTGCTTCATCATCGTTGTAATCTGCGCTTGATGGATCAATGATATTCTCTTTCACCATGTTGTCGACAATCGTGAGTGCTTCTACGAGAATCGGATCATTGTACTGTGCATTGCCAAGATAAGCATCTATGAGGATGTCTGTACCACAGAGCTGAGCCTGGACCTTTGAGAGAAGGTCTGTTGCACACCAGTCGCTTGCACCTGTGACAATAGCCTTCTTTCCATGTTCATTGAGAATTCTGGCAGCTTCTCTGAGGCTTTCCATATCTGTAGGCTCTTCAATTCCGTACTCTTCGAACATCTTTGTGTTGTAGAAAATACAGCTTGTGTTTGCGAAATCTGGGAATCCATATACTCCACCTGTTTCATTCACAAGAGGACCAGCCCATGCCTGAGCGCCTTTGTTCAGTGTTTCACTAAGGCCGGTTTCAGCGAGATAGTCACGGAGATCATAGAGCCTTCCTGCTGCGCTATATTCATTGAATACAGTCTTTGTAAGCTGGAATACCTCTGGTGGATCTCCTGCCAGGAATTCAGCGTTAAGCCTGTCGAAATAACCGCTTGAGCCGAAGAATTCGAGCTGGATTGTAATCGGGTTGTCAGGATTGCTGTTATATTCCTCTACAAGTCCTCTCCAGTTAGGAAGCTGTGTTTCAGCCCATCCGCAATAGACTCTGACCACTGGACGGTCACTGGTGGCTTTAGTCTCCGCGCTTCCGGCCGCGAACATCGATGACAGTGCGCACAGCATTATACATAGAACGCAAAGTACCTTCTTCATTAGATTTCCTCCTTTTATCTGCATACTGGATAAACGACGAATCCTTCATCCTGTACAATATCCATATATGGTTTGAGCAGTGCTTCTTTGCCTTTCACCTTCCAGACAAGAGGCTTCTCAGTCTTCTCAACAAAGCTGCTGATGTCATCTGTATCGAATTCCTCAAGAGAGATTCCGGTTGTTCCCGTGTAGGGGAAATCGTCAGTCCCGACAAAAGCCATGAGCATTGGACCATATGTATAGCAGACGCGATTCTTGTTCCTGAATCCTGCTTCTCCGCTATAGTAGTGAACTTTGAATTCCATCTTAAGTGTGAAACTGAACTCGCAGTCTTTATCAATCTGGAATTCGGCATAGCTGCCTGGAGTGACTGTTTTTCCTTCTATATCGAATGCTTCTGGAACCCAATCCGGAATGCGGATATGCATTTTAAATGGTTTTGAGACGTTCTTTATACTGATCTTCACGTCTCCTGAGTAAGGCATGTCTGTTTTCATTGAAATCAGAGCTGTCTCTCCATAGTGAAGCGTTGCGGAAGCGAAAAGATCGACATAAACATCGCAAGGGGAGATGCTGAATATGTATTCAGGCAAAGATCCGAATATCCTTGTTCCCACACCAGTACAGCAGCTGTTAACCTGTCCCTTTACCTTTGTACCTTCAAGAACTGCAAAGTATCTTATGCTTTCCTCTCCATCCTGATCTGCGAATGCAACATTGTAGAGTGATTTCTCGATTTCTGAGACATAGTATTCATTATCTGGGAAAAGCCTGTGCAGGCGCTGGAAGATATGAAGCCAGAAAGAGGAGCAGCATAATTCGTTGTAAGGTCTTCTTGGATCGAGGGTATTGCAGCCTTCAGTTGCTTTCAGGAATTCACACATGACAATACCACCGCCTACATGCTGCCAATGCTTTCTGTACATATCCACAGCACCCAGTACGGCATCCAGATAGTAATATGCACCTGTTGCTCTGAACATATCGAGGTATCCCTCAAGGCTTTCAAGTTCGCTGCCATGTGGATGAGGTTCCTGTCCAGGCTGGAACCTTGTCTGAACACAGTCCTTTTCTTCTCTGGAGAACTGTGCAAGACGCCAGTCTTCTTCATAGTATTTTTCTACTGTTTCCAGATCCTTTTCACTTCCAATCGGTGTCATATATGCTGCTGTAGAAGCAACAATCCCCTGATAGGCGAGTTCAAGATATTTGATGATAGGAAGCTCTCTGGATGAATTGAACCAGTTTTCCCATCTTCCGAGGATGTCAAGGGCTCTGTCATGCCCGGAAAGATAGGAGGCAATGAGGCCATACGTAAGCCATATTCTCACATAATGAGGATATTCGTTTCTTGGGAATTCGTTTTTAGGAATAGCCATGCAATATCCGTCAGGTTCTGCAGTTGATTCGATTACATCAAGTACTTCATTGACGAGCTTTTCTAGCTCTGCATCGTCAGTCCATCTGAGGGCATTGCCAGCCCCCATCAGAAGCTGATAAGCAGTTTGTCCTTTCAGGTTATCTTCAAAATGTCCTCTGAATGGTTTACCTTTCGCTTCACGTCCAGCTTTGACGTCGAACCAGTAGGAGAGGTCTTCAATCCTGAACTGTTTGAGAAAGCCGATATTGTTATCAAATATGGTTTTGAAGATTCCACCATCAATAGTCACGCCATTGACTGGTGTGAATATTTTATCCTTCTGAACGAGTTTATCATTGTACTCTGGAAACTGGTTTCTTTTCATGATATCTCCATGCTAAACGTTACATTAACGTTAATGTAAATATAGGATAAGTTATGCACTTTGAGCTGTCAACAAAAATGATATGCACTTTTCCTTCCCTCATACTGCCAGCTCTATTCTTGCTATTATGTGGTCCTGATAGCACTTGTCGAGTTCGACAAAGTAACCGCTCCACCCCCAGACACGGACAATGAGATTCCTGTAATTCTCTGGATGTTTCTGTGCATCTAGAAGGGTGTCTCTATTTACAGTATTGATTTGAAGCTGATGCCCTCCTAAATCGATATAGGTTTTAATCAGCCTGGCAACCTTCTCGATGCTTTCATCGTTACGGAAAACAGTGTCGTGAATTTCAATTGTCAGGGGGCCTCCGTTTATGACTTTTGTTAAATCCGGATAGGCGAATGATTTGATTATAGATACAGGTCCATCGACTCTGGAAAAAAGAGAAGGGGAATAATTTGCAGGTATGACTTCACCTTTCTTCCTTCCGTCAGGAGTAGCGCCTAATTCTGCTGAATGCCATATGTAATACATTGCAGAACCTGTTCCTGGTCTGTATATGCCGTCACGTTCGTTTTTACGTTCTTTCAATGCTGCAGCAAATGTTGAAAGGATATGAGCTGCCAGAGTATTTGTGGATTCTGTGTCATTCCCCAGTTTCTCTTTATCGTACCTGAGTATGTTTCCCATACGCTCATTGCTTTCGAAATTGGTTTCCAGTCCTTTGATAAGTTCTTCCGCAGTTATATCTTTTTTATCAAAGACATGTTCTTTTATCTCTGCAAGAGAGTCGACTGCAGTAGCGATTCCAGTGCCGTGGATGCCGTAGTTATTATAGTCTGCTCCTAATGAGATATCTTTTGCTTTTTCTACAGCGCCATCTATCATAAGCGTAATGAATGGAGCTGGGAAAATATATACTTCCTTAATAGAATCAAGCAATGCATTGGCATCTTTGTTGATCTGCATATCTACGAGATTCAGAAACTCCTTGAAAGACTTTACATTGCTAAGATTTTCAATCGTGTTTTTTCTGATTGATTCTGCGAAACTGAATGCTGCTATGTTCGGAATATCCATAGCTTTCCCGGGGATGATGAATTCCCAGCATGCAGCTACAACATAGTTGATGGCATCTTCTGGTCTGTATCCGAGGTCTATAAGCCCTTTTACAACGACATCATCATTGGAGTATTGTGGGAAACCAAGACCTTGCTTTGTCATATGGGTCCCGAGGATGTAGCGGTCAAGCGGTGTCTTGCTATTTACACGGAGATTGATTTTAGGATCAATGAGATGCAGGTCAAGACTGGCTTGCATGGCGATATCAGAGAATTCATTATACATGTCATTGCCATCGAGGTCATAACCACCAAGTACAAGGCTTTGCCCATTGTCTCCTTGCTGCATGCCTGGATATAGATCGCTATCCCTGTTGAAGGAGAGGCAGAATTCTTCTACAAGCTCAAGCGTGCTGCTGTCATGCAGCACTCCGCAGTCCAGATCATGTTTGTAATCAGGATAGAAAAGCTGATCAAAGCGTCCGATTGTGTTATGATAATTTCTTCCAGCCCACATGGTGAAATGGATGATCCTGAACATCTGCATTGCCTGAAGAAGGGTGACAGGTGGTTTTTCAAGAAGATATTCAATTGTGTCTCTGACCGTTATGTTGTTTGTTTCTTCAGCTTTCTTCACATATCGTTTCATAAGCGAGAGAACACTATCCAGAATGTCTATCTGCAGCGACCAGTAATGTTTTTTTCTCTCATCTGATGAATTGCTGATCAGGGCTTCAAGCTTTTGCTTAGTTCCTGCGAATCCTGCTTTCATCAGTATGCTGTAGTCTACATTGATGTTGCAGACATCTCCTTTCTCATGGATATGGAACTTGCTTGAGAGTTCCTGCATTTCCTCTTCTGTGAATAATTCAGGAATTGTCTGTATCGTTCTGGTGAAAGCGATTTTCTCAAATGGATACACTACAGGAGTCTCGTTATCAAGGACGAACTTGAGGCGGATAGCGGCTCTGTCTATATCGCTCTTGCCTGTCATCGTTCTAGCGAGTGCATATTGATCTGTTTTATTCTGCCAGGATTCCTTCTGTCTCTTGTCAGTTACGAAGAATTTTTTCATTTCCTTAATTCTTTCAGTCATCATAGTACAATGCACCTCATATTCCTTTTCTCGAAGATTTCCGTGTTTATCACAGGATCCTGTTCTGGATTGAAAAATACTGGTTCATATTTCCGTCCCACCATCTGATACTTTGCTCCAGCAGCTTTCACATATGGCAAAAGCTCCACGCGCATGAGATTCCTGCTTCCCTGAAGGAATGATGAAATCTGGGAGTAGTTCTTTTCCGTATCTGTAATGCCTGGGATGAGTGGGATTCTTATTATGAATGGTTTATCACCATGCTTAAGTTTCTCTGCATTTCGCAGAATCATGGTATTGTCAGCACCAATGATTCTCTCATGCTCATGGGTATCGAATATCTTGATATCCTGGATTATGAGATCCAGACGGCTGTATACAGCATCGTATACTTCAGGAGAGGCATATCCGCTTGTCTCGATTGCTTTGTGGATGTCCGGTATACGGTCCAGGAACTCGATTATGAAATCATGCTGCATCAGAGGCTCTCCACCGCTCAGGGTTATTCCGCCTCCGTTTTCTTTGTATATATCTATATCTTTCCGTATTCGTTTCTCGAGTTCCTGGGCAGTTATCACTTCTCCTGCAATGCGTCTCAGACCAAGCGGACATTCTGGAATGCAGCGTCCGCAGAGAATGCAGTCATCAGGGGAAGGGCATACTGCAGAGCATCTTTCACAGTGGATACAGGCTGCATATGACACCATGAGCATAGGATCTGCTATCTGGCCTTCTGGATTATGGCACCAGGGACAATGCAGCGGACAGCCTTTCAGAAATATGGTTTCTCTCATACCTGGGCCGTCAAAAACAGCAAATTGCTTGATATCAAAGATGATTCCCGATTTCATAATTCAGAAATCAGCTGATGAAAGAAACAGATTCTCCTTTTGCTATGTCTGTATCGATGATGATGTTTTCCATCTCTTTGTTTCCATTGATTATGGAAATAAGCATCTCAACTGATGTTATTGACATTTTCGCTTTGTATGAAGAAACAGAACACAGTGAATAGGGTAGCGATAGTCTTGACTGAATATGGTCAAATCCTATTATGGAGATGTCCTCAGGGACTCTTTTTCCCCTCTCTCTCAGCACTTTCCATGCCGACCAGGCCACGATGTCACTGAAAGCGAAAATCGCGGTGTATCCATCCTCAGGAAGCAGAGTACTGCAATCTGTTTCCATAATCGGTACTTCTATCACAAGCGAATCATCATACTCGATTCTATAATCTGCAAGTGCCTGTCTGTATCCTTGTAAACGTTCTTTTGCAGAAGAGATGTGTGCTGGACCGCTGAGCATCAGGATTTTCCTATGGCCGTGCCTGATAAGATATTCTGTTGCTGAATATCCTCCTCGCACATCATTGCAGATTGTATATCTTACACCATCCATCTCAGGGAAATATCTTCCGATTAATACGAATGGTATGTCTGATTTCTGCAAGAACCTGACATTCTTCTCGCTTCGCTGGACGGGACAGAGAATGATTCCATCGACATTGTGCTGGATGGCTGTTTTAAGTGCTCTTTCTTCCTGGTCTTCGTCTTCATTCGTATTCAAGAGGAATACAGAGTATCCATGTTTGCTGGCTGTGTTCTCTATTTCTTTTGTGAGTATAGCAAAATGAGGATTGGAGATATCTCCAAGAATAACGGCGATAGTCTTAGTATATCCAAGCCGCATGGACTGTGCGATTGAATTCGTGACATAACCTAGTTCTGACGCAGTCTTAAGAATATAGCTTTTCGTCTCTTCGCTTATGTCATTCATGCCTCGAAGGGCATGCGAAATAGTGTTTATACTGTAACCAGTTTTATCTGCAATGTCCTTCAGCCTGACTATTCGCCGCTTTCCATTTTCTCTCATCTATTCTCAGCTGACTGCACCCTCCTTTATTTTTTACTGGATTTTTCCGCTGCAGACAACATTTTTCTTTCTTTGTGCTTTCTGCAGTATCAACATTAACGTTAATGTAAATCTAACTTAGAATATCTTACCTGTCAAATGGAATTGCAAAGCATCTTCATTGATCTGCTGATAGCTTCTGTTGTCCGCTGCGGAGTATTAAGCTTTCATTGATTTCGCCATTTTGCTCATTCTGTTTGTAGACATCCGGAATTCTTTTGCTGAGTATTATCTGTAGTGAGTCTTGGAGGATTTGATGCATTCTGGTTTTCTGCTTTTTGCTGTAATCGCATTATGCCATATCGGAGTCTCGTTTGTTATAAACAGGGTACCATACAGGAATATAGCGAAGATAAGGCCTCGTATGATGCCTGGTAATAAGGAATGTGACTTTTACAAGAGGGGCCTGCACATCAATGCATGGAAAGATTATGTCCCAAGCGTTGGCCCTTTTGACAAGAAGACACTTAAAGCAAATAGCGCAGAATATTATTCGCTCTTCATACTTGAGACAATCAGAGCGGAGATGGCTCATGTATTCTGTATTCTAATTACGCTTTTGGTACTATATCTCTATAAGCCCAGCTATCCGTTTGCAATACCTCTTTTTTATCTTGTAATCAATGTGCCATGTATTATCATCCAGCGCTATAACAGGGCACGGCTGGAAAGGATACTTCATAGACTTGGTTCTGATCTTATCGTTCCTGCAGAGCCGGAATTCTCCGGAAAATTCGTGTAGAGAAGAAAACCCGCTCTGTCCGGAGCGGGTCTTCTGTTGCTTGCAGGAATCAGTTTTCCTTCCATTCCCTGCCATAGTAGCAGTCGAGATAGAGCTGCTTGATCTGGCTGATGAGAGGGTAGCGTGGGTTGGAACCTGTGCACTGGTCATCGAATGCCTTTACAGAAAGGTCATCAACCTGTGCGAGGAACTCTTCCTCATCAACTCCCCATTCCTTGATGGATGCTGGAATTCCAACTGCCTTCTTGAGGTTCTCGATTCCATCAATGAGAGCCTGTACTTTCTCTTCCATGCTCATCTTAGGAGTCGTTACAAAGAAATCTGTGTTCTTTGTGTCATTGACAGCCATTGAGATGTAGTCAGCAGCACGTGCATAGCGGCTGATTGCTGATGGATATTCGTACTGAGGGAATGCAGCCTGCTTTGTCGGTGTGTCATTGGCATTGAAGCGGATGACGTTGGACAGGAGCAGAGCATTTGCCATTCCGTGTGGTACATGGAATGCTGCACCGAGCTTGTGTGCCATTGAGTGGCAGACTCCAAGGAAGGCATTTGCAAATGCCATACCGGCCATTGTTGCTGCATCATGGACTTTTTCTCTTGCTTTCTTATCTGTTCCATCCTGATATGCTCGTGGCAGGTACTTGAAGATGATTCTGGCAGCTTCAAGTGAAAGAGGAGCTGTGTAATCTGTGCACATGGATGAGACAAGTGACTCGAGAGCATGTGTGAGGACATCGATACCGCAGGAAGCTGTGAGTCCTTTTGGCTGTCCGATAGCAAGCTCGCTGTCAACGATAGCCATTGATGGAGTGAGTGCATAGTCTGAGATAGCCCACTTCATACCTGTCTTGTCATCTGTGATGATGGCAAATGGCGTGACTTCAGATCCTGTACCGGATGTTGTCGGGATACAGACGAGTTCTGCCTTCTTTCCCATATTCGGGAATGCATAGATTCTCTTCCTGATATCCATAAATCTCAGTGCAAGGCCTTCGAATTTCACTTCTGGGTGCTCGTAGAGAAGCCACATGATCTTTGCTGCATCCATTGGAGAACCACCTCCGACAGCAATGAATACATCAGGCTTGTAAGCGTTGATGAGCTCCATAGCCACATTGATAGTAGAAAGTGTCGGGTCTGGCTTGACCTGATGGAATACTTCCGTCTCAACACCGAGCTGGTTGAGTGTATCGGTGATGCGATCGATCATGCCGGAGGAGAAGAGGAAGCTATCTGTGACGATGAATGCTCTCTTCTTATTCTCAAGCTCCTGAAGAGCGACAGGCAGACAGCCATATTTGAAATAGATCTTAGGCGGAAGCTTGAACCAGAGCATGTTTTCCCTCCTTTCTGCTACTGTCTTTACGTTGAGAAGATGCTTCGGACCAACGTTTTCGGAGATTGAGTTGTTTCCCCAGCTGCCGCAGCCAAGTGTGAGGGATGGCTCAAGGCGGAAGTTGTAGATATCACCGATAGCGCCCTGGGAAGCTGGCATGTTGATGAGGATTCTGCTTGTTTTCACTGCCTTGCCATATGCATCGATCTTGTCCTGTTCTTTCTCATCACAGTAGAGAACGGATGTATGACCGAAACCGCCAAGAGCGATGAGGTCTGCTGCCATTGCGGCACCTTCACCGAAGTTGTTGCATGAATACATGCCAAGGACAGGGGAGAGCTTTTCATGTGCAAATGCCTCATCTGCAGCGACTCTCTTTACCTCTCCGATAAGTACTTTTGTTGATTCTGGAACCTTGAATCCTGCGATTTCTGCAATCTTGAAAGCCGGCTGACCGACAATCTTCGGGTTGACAGATCCTCTCTTTGGATCAAGGATAATCGGTTCAAGAAGTGCAAGTTCTTCTTTTGTGAGGAAATGTGCACCTTGTTCCTTGAATTCCTTCTTTACCTCTGAATAGATATCCTTGTGTACAATCACACACTGCTCGGAAGCACATACAACACCATTGTCGAATGTCTTGGACATGAGGATGGAGGCAACTGCCATCTTGATATTGCAGTTCTTATCAAGAAGAGCAGGGGTGTTGCCTGCACCTACACCGATAGCTGGCTTTCCGGAAGAGTATGCTGATTTGACCATTCCCGGACCACCTGTTGCCAGAATGAGGTTAACAAGCGGATGCTTCATCAGGTAGTCTGTCTTCTCCATTGTAGGTTCTTCAATGAAGGAGATGATATCCTCTGGGGCTCCTGCTGCAATTGCCGCATCGCGGACAATCCTGGCTGCATCACAAGTGCATTTCTTTGCTCTAGGATGTGGTGAGAAGATGATTGCATTTCTTGTCTTGAGCGAAATGAGCGACTTGAAGATGGCTGTAGAAGTCGGGTTTGTTGTAGGAATGATTCCGCAGATGACTCCCTTAGGCTCTGCAATCTTCTCGATACCGAAAGCTTTGTCGTGCTCAATAATGCCGCAGGTTTTCTCATCCTTATATTTGTGGAAGATATACTCTGCTGCAAAGTGGTTCTTGATGACCTTGTCTTCGATGATTCCCATGCCTGTTTCTTCGACTGCATCGATAGCAAGCTGGATACGTGCATTGTTAGCTGCGATTGCTGCTGCGCGGAAGATTTCATCAACCTTCTCCTGCGGATAGTTTGCAAAGATAAGCTGGGCACGTTTTGTTCTCTCGATCATCTCCTGGAGTTCAAGCTGTCCAGGAAAAAGTTCATTGACTTCTGCCATAAATTGCTCCTTTCTTATCGATAAAGATTTATAGTAAAAACAGCATCGAGTGTCAATCTGCCTGACAAAAATAACTGTATATGCTTTCAGAAAAAGACGCAATCAATAATACATAATGCAATAATCAGCAGAGAAACGGTAAATAATGTGAAAAATGGAATATTAATTGCCTGTTTTGAGGTTTTTGACGCTGCATCTGTATTAAGCGCAGCGAGGAATCTCTGCCAGAGAGATCCAGTTGAAGCCCTGAAGGCTGTTAAAAGCATGGTGAAGGTGGCAACTGTTTTTCCGATAATTCCTTCTCCTGGCTTGATAAACACGGAGAAGGCTTGTGAGAGCGCGATACCTCCGGATAACCTGAGACCTTTGGAAAGCCCATCGAGGAGAGAACCTTCAGTAATCGGATATGAGAAGATTCTTGCTATGATTCTGCCATGAGGTGTCAGCAGCGATGAGATGAGCATGAAAAGGATCATGAATATATGGGGGCGGATGATGATTTTCCGTCCAGCTTTTTTCTGCAGCAGGAATGCTGCTGTGACCGATGGAAGAAGCAGTACAATGCTTTCTGTCATCATGATTGCAATGCCAGAGAGGATGAGGAGTATGATGATACATCTATCGGTCTTTTCTTCTCTGGTGGCTTCTGCACTGTATCTGGGTTCCGGTATTTTCTTCGAAAGATATGCAGTAAGAATGGAGGAGGGAAAGGAAAGCGCTAATATGATAGGAAGGAATGCAAGAGTGCCTTTTCCAGCATATATGGAAGCCAGTGCAATCTGCGTGATGGAGCTGATAGCGGCGCCTGCTATGGAGATTCCATATATTGAGATATGATTTCTGAAGAGCGTTTTGACTCCTTTCATACAGACTGCGGATAAGAGCGACTGTGAGATGGATATCAGGGCAAAGACGGAAAAGAGGTTTCCTGATGTAAGACTTGTTCCCAGGCCTTTGAGAAGTGCAAGCAGCATGTATTGCCTTAAATCGAGGCTGAGAGCCATCAGCAGAGGAATATTCGCCAATCCAAGCTTGAAAAATGGCACAAAGCGCGGAATGAACATCTCAACTGCGCTAAGAAGCAGGGAAAGGGCGGCTAGTCGGCTGATTCTATCCTGAGATCGCATCCACTTCTCCCTCGCTTCTGATAGTGACTGCCGTGATCCGGTTCGGCAGGCAGCAGAGTGTATCAGACCATCCTGACTGGATGCACAGCTTGTTTCTGCATGGGGACGAGAGAACTCTTGCCCTGCCATCTTCTATTTCGATTTCAGTTGTTCCTAATGGCCCTGAGAAGCTGTAGATGCCGTCTTCGTTCAATGAATAGGCATAGCTCTCGCTCTCTGTTTCCACCAGAAGTGTATTGCCTCCTCCTGAATAAAGCCTGAGGGACAGGAAGAAAATGAGGATGTAGATTATGATCAGGACGATGTCCCCAGTCTTGTTCAGTTTCATTTCCTTGATGATAGCCTGAAAGCCTTCCGAGTAAAAGCTTTTGGAGAAAATAGCCAGAGATTCTGTTTTTCATGTGAAGTTTTTCCGCGATTTATTGCCAAGTACAACGCATTACAGGAAACTCTGAGCATGAAACTGATATATATCGTTGAAGACCATGATGTAATCAGGAATGGTGTTGTACAGTATCTTGCTATTTCAGGCTATGAGGCAGTAGGACAGAGAAATCTCGGTGAGGCAAGAGCTGCTTTTGAAAATCGTGTACCGGATCTGCTTATTCAGGACGTGATGCTGCCGGATGGTGATGGCTTCTCGTTTGTGAAGGAAATGAAACAGCATTATCCGAAGCTGCCTGTGATTTTCCTCACAGCCCGTACAGAGGAATCAGACAGGATTCTTGGCTTTGAGCTGGGGGCTGATGATTATATTTCCAAACCTTTCAGCCCGAAAGAGCTGGTACTGAGGATCCAGGCCCTTTTCCGCCGTATCGATGAGATGGACAGTACTGCAAATACAAATGTCTTTACATATCGCGATGCTGATAATGTGATGGTTATTGATGACAATGAGCACGTGCTTTCGATAAATGGCAATCCTGTTACGCTTACAGCCGCAGAGTGGCGTATCGTCTTCTACCTTGCTTCGAATTCACCTAATCTGATCACGCGTTCTCAGATTCTTGAGGAGTGTTTCGATTACAGCTTTGAAAGTTATGAGAGGGTTGTGGATACGCACATCAAGAACATAAGAGCAAAACTTAAGCCTGGTACATGGATTGATACTGTCCGTGGCTATGGTTACCGCTTCTCCGGGAAGAAGGCCTGATAATGAGTCATCAGTTCGTCCGTCTGTTCCTGGCGATTATCCTTATTGCGTTTGCAGTGATTCTTGTCCAGTGCGGTATCCTATTCATCGGTAACTGGAATGCTGCAAATAACTGGAAGGATGTTGTTTTTGAGGAATTCATTTCTTCTCTCAAGAATGCAATGCGCAATGTGGATGATATATCTGCTGCTGATAATGATAATGTGATGAACATGATGATTTCACGTACATCCGAAAGGATTTCGGGCCTGCTGGTAAGGGACAGCAGCGGACGGTTTGTGTTTTCTCTGGGGACATCTCCGTCAGGAGAGCAGATGCCGAGCCCTGAAGCCAGACGCAGCATGGCTATGCCGCTGATAGCTGACAGCCGCCTCAAGCTGTCCTATCAGAATTCGATAAACTATGTAGATGTCGCTATTCCATCTCCAAAGTATGATCTTTCCATCAACACTTTTCCGAATACGATGATTCCGGTTTCAGTTGATGTACAGGAATCATCGGATGATAACAATCTGCTTGTGTCGCTTCCTTCAATCATCGCGGATCAGGATATAGCTGGAACAATCCGTATTGTGATCAACAATGAAACGGCAGGATATCTTGATGTTCTTGTTTACAGGATTGATTTCTATTCACCGACACTTTTTGTGGCTAAAAGCCTTTTCCTTTCTTTCTGTATTTCACTACCATTTGCCCTGATAGTCTCTGCTGTCCTTGCGGCAATCGTCTCACGTTGGAATGCCAAGAGCGTAAAGGAAATACAGGGAGCGCTTTCAGATCTCTCCAAGGGGTATTTTGATGTCGATATACCAAAGCAGAATACAGAGGAAATGAGAGAGATTGCTTCTTCAATCACCGCATTGGGTAAGGATCTTTCTCGTCACCAGAGATCAAGAAAGGAATGGATCAGGAATATTTCTCATGATCTCAATACACCAGTGACAAGCCTCAATATCCTGATCAACGGAGCGCTCGATGGTGTCTTCCCTCTTGATAATGAGCTTCTGCAGAACATGAGGAATGAGAATGATACATTGATGGGACGGATCCAGAGTGTAGCTTATTATTCATATCTTCTTTCTCCGGATGTCAGAGTCAACTATGCGCCGATTTCTCTTGTTTCGCTTTTAAGACAGGTGTCGGAGAACAAGAAAATTGCATGTATACTGCCTTCCACTGAGGCAATGATAGAAGCCGATCCAGAGCTTATTTCCAGAGCATTTGAGGAGATTCTTGTGAATGCCTCGTCATATTCGGATGCAGACAGTGAACCTCGTTCTGAGATATTCATGGATGAGAAGAATGCATATGTCACCATTTCAAATCCAGGCCATCTGCCATCACCTCTTCCGCAGTTCTTCGAACCATGGGCAAGGGGAGATCAGGCCCGGACAGAGGGAGGTTCCGGCCTTGGCCTTCCGATCGTCTACCAGATAATGGAACTGCACAGGGGATCTGTATCCATTAAAGAAGAGAATGGCATTGTCTATGTAATGCTTACTCTTCCTATTAAAGCGTGAAGAGAACCTTTCCCTCCTGCAGATCATGGATGGTTATGCGTCCGTTGTCCCAGATAGCATAGCTTGGAGGATATCCTCCTTTTGGAATAGAGACAGAGCCTGGGTTGAGATATATGACTCCTTCTCTTTTCTCAAGGACGGGAATATGAGTGTGTCCGGAGAAGAATGCATCTATGCCTGCCGGATGCTTCTCGGGTGTATGTATGTGACCATGCGTCATCATTATCTTAAAGCCGTCGGCATAGACTATTGCACTTTCAGAGAGTACCGGGAAGGGAAGTACCATCTGGTCAACCTCGGCTTCACAGTTCCCTCGAACTGTGATTATCTTTTCCTTCAGATCTGAAAGGATTCTGATGACTGCCTTCGGATTGTAACTTTCAGGAAGATCATTCCTTGGCCCATGATAAAGAAGATCTCCCAGTAACAGGAGCTGATCGAAATTACCGGATGAGAAGATATCTTTTATCTTATCTGCAGGTGATTCTGCACCGTGTATATCTGAAGCGATTAGGAATCTCATGCCAAGAGATTAGCATATCCTGTCCGATTTTGCCCATGCAGAACACATGAAACTACACTAAGAGCACATCCTTCTTCACAGAATTCAGTATTACCTTTAAGGAGGAGGCAAACATGGATATAAAAGAGGTTACAGGACATTTCTCATACAAGGTTGCTGGTACTTTGTACTGGACTGAGGACAGAGAAGGGAATATATGGGTGCTTCTGGCTCGCCGCACCTTTGATTCTGTCCTTGGAAGAGTGTATACATACACGATTCCTACTGTTGAATTGAAGAGTGGCGAAGACTTCCTTGAAGCTGCTGCAAGGGCATCTCATGATGAGCTTGGAATAATGCCGGACACCGCTTCAATGGAGCGGTTCTTCTTCGCTTCGAGCGGTGGTATCGAGGTCTCTCTCTTCTCCAAGCAGCTTACTGGTAAAATGGCGGCAAAATGCAATGGAATGTATAAGGATGCACTATGGTTCTGTCTTCCTGATGATTGCCGCATCGAGGATGGGGATCTGCTGCTTCGTGATGAACTGAAAGCGTTCAGAATAATAAATAGATCAAGACGCATAGCCTGATCTTGTTACCACAAGCCGTAGATTCTATGCCCGCAGTACTTGCAGATTCCTCCATCTATCGGCTCTCCTGGTCTTTCTCTCAGTACTTTCCCGCATTCCGAACAGCGTGTATCAGCTTTGAGGACGCTGTTTCCGGGATAGATATAAGGAATTGCGCTTTCATTAGCAATATCAATCATTCTATGAAGAAATAATTCCGAAGTAGGATTTTTATTAATCATTTTATATTGCGGATAGAATCTGGATAGATGCCAGACCTGGATGTTCCTATCTTTCAGTTCGTTTCCAAGTAATCTGATGTTTTTTTCCGTATGGGTTCCTTCTATAAGCATTGTTGTCACTTCGATGTGCTTTCCGCTTTTCTGGATTTCATCAATTGCTTTGAGAACAGGTTTTAGCTGGCCGTGGCATATGTCCCTATAGAAAACCGCATCTCCTTTCATGTCGATATTGAAGGCATCAATGAGCGGCAGAATTCTCTTCAGTGCATTATCACTGAAAGAACCATTTGATACCATGATTGTCTTTATGCCCATCGATTTTGCTCTTTCTGCGCTTCTGATCATCCAGTCCTGCCAGACAAGAGGTTCTGAATAGGTGTAGCTGATAGAGGGGATGGCATGCTCATTTGCATAGAGGGCCGGAAGATGTTCTGGAATCCTCTCGCCATTTTCATGTTCCTAGCTCAATTGCCAGTTCTGGCAGAAAAGGCAGTTCAGGTTGCATCCCGATGCTCCGAAGGAAAGGGTCAATGTACCTGGGAGAAAATGATAAAGCGGTTTTTTCTCTACAGGATCTATGGCGATGGCTGGGATTTCGGAGTAGCGGGAACTGATTATCGTTCCATTCCTGCACTCTCTCATGCCGCACCAGCCCTTTCCCCCTTCTTCTATTGTACATTCACGGAAACAGAAGTCACATGTTGCTTTCACTGAAGACCTCCGCTTGGAATGTCATGAAAACGGCCTCATTGCTTTTCCATGAATCAGAAGGAAGACCTGCCTTCAGGGAAAGAGACTGAAGCATCTCTATCCTGTTCCATCCTGTTTCTGTGGCAACCTGCGGAAGATATACTGCACGTCTTCCGTTGAGGGTGAATATGATTCCATCCTTTCCTAGGTTGAAAGAGAGCGGATTCTCGATTATCTCCGGTTCTGTCAGTACGGATATCTCGATATCAATAAGCGGGAGATCCTCTTCTGACAGAGGTGGAAAGCGGAAATCCTCGAACGCTGCTTCACGTGACAGCGAGATGATTTCCTTATATAGATCATCGATGCCGCTCATGAAGCCTATGCATCCCCGGAGTTCTCCATTCTTTCTCAGTGTGACAAAGGCTCCTCGTCTGATTCCAAGAGTCATCATCTCCATTTTCTCTCCCAAGAAATATGTTTCAAGTGATTTCCGTGCAGCTTTCAGTAGTTTTATTTTTACATCATGATTCATTGCTCACTCCAGAATACGGTCCGATACGAGACGAAATTTTCATCACCATCATCTTCGCTGAATGATGATGAATACGGTCCGGTTTCACCTTCCCAGTTTTTCAAGGCTGCAATTTCTGCAGTGATGGCAGAAGGTGCAATGCCGCAGATTGTGGATGAGGCAAATTCTCTATAAGCTTCAATGCCTTTGTTCCGGGCAATGAGCATGGCAGCTTCCTTGTCGTGTTCTTCGACTCTCTCCAATGCTTTCTTTCCATATGGAGTGTAATGGAACCTCGGGCCGTAATGGGTGAAGTCTGAGGAGGCGATTACAATGGTTTTCTCATCGATTGCTGGCAGGATGTGCATCGCGATTTCTTTGGCATCCTCGCTCTTTTCCAATGAGCTGATAACTGCATAAGCAACACTCATGCCTCCTTTCCTGCCTATAAAAGGAAGAAACATCTCTACACCATGCTCAGCCTGGATAACATCATTGTTTATGATGCTTTTTTCTATTTCAGGCATAAAAGATGGAACTGTTCCGAATGGTGTTTCCGAAGCTGTGAAATCTGAGATGACTATGCACCCGGCAGGAAGTGCGTAGTAATGGGAAGGGGAGATAATCAGTACTTTGTTTCTGTCTTCACAGATTCTTTCAAAAAAAGCCCTTATAAGTTTGCCGCTGTAGAATAATCCTGCATGGGGCAATACTCCTGCACAGAGGTTCCCATGGCAGGTCAATTGGCCTGTTATCAATTCGTTATCGCGGCTTTCAAAGGGATACCACATACCTCTGAACCTTGCTTTGCGTATCATATCTATTATTATACAGCGTCAAGAAGTATGTGGTAGGAAAACTTTTAGTTAGCCGTGATTACAAAATTAAAATCACTGCGCAATCGAGTAGACTATGGAAACACTGGCAGAAACTGTTATATCACCTGCGTAGAATTCTGTTGGAATAGCATCTGCACTGGATGCTTCTGCGGAAGCCAGCATCAGATTTGCAGATCTGTAAAGAGGCACAGCATAGGAAGAACTGTCAGAAATGGAAAGCACAGACCCGATCTGGACTCCAGAAGCTTCTGCATATGCGCTTGCTTTTGCATATGCATCGCGGACTGCCGCCATCCTCGCTTCTCTGTATTCCTCGCTCTTGTCGGTTTTATCGAGAGATACATCTGAAAGCGTGATTCCATCAAGACTCATGAGACGCTGATAAACATCTCCGATAATATCCAGATCATGAAGTTCAACACTCAGTGTCTGTGAAGCTCTCTGTCCTGCAAGAACCCTCTCATCATCTTTCCACTGATACTCCGGGTAGCAGGAGATATAAGCGGATGACAAATCATCCTCTGTCACCAGAAACTCATTCAAGAGGATTGAGACAGCCTCGTTGATCATTCTGGATGTTCTTTCCCTTGCTTCTTCTGTTGTGCTTTCCGTAAAAGCGGCAGTGATGTCGAATGAAGCTGTATCTGGCTGCATTGATACTTCAGCACTTCCCGAAACTGAAATTGTCGGAAGATATTCAGGGATATCGGCAGCTGCGAGGGGAAGTGCGATAAACATCAGAAGCATGATTGTGGCATGTTTTACTATTCTCATTTTTTACTCCTTTCATTGATTCTACTCCTCTGAAAACAAGAATTGGCAAAGAATCTGTGAAGAAACTGTGTGAAATACAAAAAGCGGAAAAAAGAACGATTCTGAACATGTTTTTTATTGTTTGATTATTCTTGCCATGGTAGAATGCGGGGAAGGGAGCAGATATGTCCGAGGAAACAGCGGCAGAGGAGAGAATTGCAAAAGCTTTGATTAAGCTTCTTCAGGATGAGAATCTTGAACGGATTTCTATTACCGATATTACTACAGCGGCAGGGGTGTCACGTGTGTCGTACTATCGCCACTACTCATCGAAAGAAGAAATCCTGATAAAGCATGCCTCTTGCGTACTAGACGGAATTGTCAAGGAAATTCAGGGGGGAAGCTTGCGTTCAGGTTCTGTTTTCTGGAGAAAACTTGTAGAGACTCTGAAAGATACAGGGTTGGTATCCGGCATGGAAAACGCGGGACTTCTATATGATTTTTATAATCTGTTCATCGAACGTCTGAATATAATTCTTTCAACAGTCATGTGCCTTGATATGAAAAAGAAGACTAATATCGTACTTCTTGAATTCATTGCAGGTGGCTTGGTTCGATTGTTGAATTCAAAAGCAATGGAAGACGAGCAGATAACTGATGATGATGTAGTTGCTTTTCTGCGTGCATTGGGAGAAAAAGTATTGATGTGATGTAGTACTAAATCGGCGTTCATGGTACAAAGAATCGGTTTTCAGAGGTTTCTATGCCAGGATTTGGTACCATAGTCGATGCAGTCTGCATCATCATTGGAGGCCTGATAGGTCTCATTATCGGGAAACGGTTTTCATCCCGTTTTCAGGAAACACTTCTCATTGCCTGTGGCCTTTCAATTCTTTTTATCGGTGTTTCTGGGACAATATCCCAGATGCTTGTACTTACGGATGATGGTTTTTCCACAGCGGGGTCGGTATTGCTTGTCACATCTCTCACACTCGGTGGTCTTATAGGTGAGGGGCTCGATATCGAGAGACACATGACTGATTTCGGAGAATGGCTGAAGAAGAAGACAGGCAGTGATAATGACAATTGCTTTGTGAATGGGTTCGTCTCGGCTTCTCTTGTTGTCTCCATTGGTGCGATGGCGGTGCTTGGACCTATAAATGAAGGACTTTATGGAGACAGTTCCGTGCTCTATGCCAAGTCTGTTCTGGATCTGATACTTGTCCTGCTGATGACTCTTTCTCATGGTAAAGGCTGCATTTTCTCTTTCATCCCGGTTGTTGTGATCCAGGCTCTGGTAACGATTCTTGCAGGAGCAATCAGGCCGATAATGACGGCAGAGGCGATTGCTTCGCTTACGATGGTTGGTTCTGTTCTTATCGCCTCTTTGGGAATCAATATGGTTTTTGACAGACATATAAGAGTATCAAATCTCTTTCCCTCTGTTATTATCGCTATAATCTGGGCTTTTGTAGGTGCGTGATTCACTGCTATCTGGTATTATTCTGGTGAGAGGAAACAATGCGTATCGCAATCTGTGATGATGACAGAAAGGAACTGGATTCCATCAGGCAATCTTTGGATAACTATTTTTGCCATAGTTCAATAAAGATTTCCATTCATGAGTTCAATGATCCGCGTTTGTTTCTCAGGAGCATTGAGCAGGGTATCCCGTGGGACATCGTTCTTCTGGATATCTGCATGCCAGGTGTTCTTGGTACTGATATAGCAAAAAGAATCAGAGAACGGCATGACAAGACAGAGATCATATTCCTGACAGTATCGCGTGATTACGCTGTCGAGGCATTTTCTCTTAAGGCTGCTCATTATCTGCTGAAGCCATTCACGGAAGCGGAATTCAATGAAGCTTTTGACCGGGCGATCACTCCTTTTCTGAAAAAAGAGATAAAGCCATTGTTGCTTCAGCTGGAGAATGGGGTAGTACAGAAAGTAGATTTCAAGGATATCATCTATATTGAAAGTGTTGGTTACAGGCGGGTTGTGCATACTCTGGCAGCTTCATATGAGGAGACAAAGAAAACACTTTCAAGGCTCTTTGATGAGCTGGAAGAGATTGCTCCAGGGCAGTTCATTATGCCTTACAGAGGTTATGTGATTAACCTTGATGCTGTCCGGACGATTACAAGCAACCACATAAAAATGCAGAATGGTGATGAGATTCTGATCAAGCGCGGTGATTTCAGGCGTCTTCGCGATGTCTTTTTTTCCTGGTCTTTCCGTGAGTCAAGGGCTGAATGAGCGTATCCGGTAGGGTGGAGGTTCCAGGCTGACGTTATTCCTAAATTCCGGCCTCAGCGCTTCATGTATAGAAGCGGATATGGATTTCCCTGTTCATCCAGTTCTGTCCGTTTATAGACGCTGAATCCCATATGCTCATAGAATCCTTTAGCCTGTGGGTTCTGTTCATTCACAGCAAGCCTGTTTATTGAATACTCGTTGATTCCTTTCTCTATGAGTAGCTTGCCAAGTCCTTTTTTGCGTTCTGCTGCCTGTATGAAGAGCATCTCAAGAGAACCATTCTGCACTCCCATGAAAGCAACAGCCTCTCCTTTGGCGTTTTCAGCTATTATCAGGTGTTCAACTCCAGCCAGAGCTTCCGGCACATACTTCTTTATATTCAGAATTCCCGATTCTGAGAGAAAAAGGTGCGTGGCTCTGACTGATGATTCCCATATGGAAACAAGGTTATCTATCAATTCAGGAGTTCTATAATGGACCTCATATATTTTCATAACTGCATTGTACATTAATTCTGATGTGCTACATAGCAATCAGCACAGATAGATAAAAAACGAACACATTGCATAAAGAACTTTCCAGTGTCCGACTCTGGTATTTCCTTCTCGTTTGAGTAATCCAGCTTCCACTAATTCTTTTATATATTTTCCTGCAGTACTTCTGACAACACCTACTGCATCGCTTATTTCCTGATAAGAAGCTGTATGGTTATTCCGAAGAAAAGAAAGAATGTCAGCTTTTACAGCTTCTTTTGAAACTGATTTATGGATTGTTTTATCAGTCCGCAGACTAATCGCGGACTGTTCATGAGTCGCTTCTGAACCATTCGGAATGGCCTCATTCACTGACATTGCAAACTTGAAAACCACTTTGATGTGTCTTCGTAAATCTCAAAAATGCATTTGTCGTAATAGCGTAAAATCTCAGATGAAACGTTCTACACTCACATCAAAGATCTTCGAAAGTTCCTTTGCCATTGCCTTGCTGATTGCTCTTCTTTCATGTTCCATGTCGGAAACCACCTGCTTACTGACTCCGAGCTTTTCTCCAAGCTCTGCCTGTGTCATCTTCATGAGCTTGCGGTAGAAAGCAAGATTGGAAGCAGGTGTAAGCTCTGGTTCCACTTCCCTAAACCAATCAGTATCATGGAAATCAACAAGATCTTCATCGTACTTGACGGTAAGACTTTCTCCGAAATGATTCTTGAGGAACTGAAGATCCTTATCGGAGATAGTACCTTGGATTGTAAAATTGTTAATATGGGGCTGCTTCACGACTACCAACATAATACACCTCTACCTTATAAGTACCATTCTCGTTGTACCAGCATGCCACATGATGATAGCTCTGAAAGAGTGGTATCTATCCGTTCCTAGTTTGCTGAAGTTCGAATACTTCGGTTGCATAGGCCCGCTTTCCTCTATGTCCATCAGAAGACGGGCAAGTACAAGTTTTTCCTTGTGCCCGAGATTCTGTGTATTCTTTGAAGATGCTTTTGTCATTGCAACCTTGTATTCCATACTAAATTGGTACACTATAATTGTGTACTCATCAAATGGAATCACTTTCATCAAGGATAATTTCGCGGTGGTCAATGTACTTACAATATGCTTGGTCGCATCAGGCTGTGGTTTCCACCGCTGTTAGAATCTTCTAATGCCATAATCATAGCTACTATGCTGCTTTTCTAACGGCAATGAGAACAAGAAGATTCGTTTACAAAGGCTGTTAACAATACGTCTTTCCAATGGAAATAACGTACACATGTTAACATGTTATACAACAAAAGATTATTTTTAAGATAAACATTCTCTATTTATCTTATCTAATGCCGCATTTCCTTCAGATCTATGTGAACACTAATCCAAAATAGTTACCACTTGTGAATAAAAGATAATTTTTGATGGATGTGTATGATGAAGTATAATATTTGCATGATTATCGAAACAAACTCCGAAACCAGAAGGATAAACCAGAGTGCTATTGTTGATTCATTCCTGATTGTAGCAAGAATTGTAGTACGTCTGATTGCCATGTTATTGCAGAAAGGTTTTGCTGAAAATTCGATAATTATGGCAAGAAAGGAGAGTGCCCTGCCTCTTTTACTCATGACGAATATTTTTGGAGGCATTTGCGATGAATGACCTTAAGCGCCTCTTTGCGCTTCTTGGAAAATATAGGAAGGACTTTTTTATCGCGATGCTATTTGTAGCTATCGAGACATCGTTAGAACTATTCATCCCTGTCATGATTGCAGACCTTATCGATTATGGTGTTATGACCAAAGATATAGGGTACATGACTGTAAAAGGGCTGCAGATGATACTCTGCGCGCTTCTCGCTCTCACTACTGGTATTCTATACGCCCGCTTCGCCGCAAGAGCTGCCTATGGATGGGGTGCTGAAATAAGGAAAGCTGAATACAGAAAGCTTCAGTCATACTCTTTTTCTGATATCGATAGATTCGAGACATCCTCTCTTGTCACAAGACTTACAAGCGATGCAACCGTGATGCAAAATGCCATAAGTAGCGGTCTTAGACCTCTTGTCAGAAGCCCGATGCTGCTGATTCTCGGTGTCATTCTGTCCTTCACGATGAATGCGGAACTTGCTCTGATTTTCATCGTTCTAGCTCCAATACTTGGAATAGTACTGTTTCTGATCATAAGCCGTGTAGCTCCACTGTATTCACTATGCCAGAAAGCTATAGACAGGGTAAACGAATCAGTTGAAGAAAATTTGAGAGCAATAAGAACTGTAAAGGCATTTGTAAGGGAAGAGTACGCGGAAGATCTCTTCGATTCCGCTAATGATAACCTCCGATATCTCGGAATGAAGACGAACAGCATAGCAGTTCTGAATATGCCAGCATTTCTGATTATTATGTATACGGCAATCATCCTGATCATGTGGTTTGGCGGAGAGAAGATGATTTCATTCCAGCTCGAAGTGGGAGAACTCACGGGTTTCCTTAGCTACGTTATGCAGGTGCTGAATTCGCTGATGTTGATTTCAAACGTATTCATGCTCTTAACTCGTTCACTTGCCTCAGCGCACAGAATCGTAGAAGTACTTGAGTCTGCTCCATCGCTTGAGGAAAGTGAAAACCCTCTTGAAGAAGTGAAAGATGGAAGCATCGAGTTCAGAAATGTCTTTTTCAGGTATTCCTCAAAAGCAAAGGAATACACTCTCTCAGATATCTCATTCAGTATTGAAGCTGGAGAGACTGTCGGTATACTTGGAGGGACTGGCAGTGGCAAGTCATCCCTTGTGCAGCTCATACCACGCCTTTATGATGTTTCTTCCGGAGCTGTTGTTGTCGGGGGCTCCGATGTCCGTGATTACTCTCTTTCATCTTTACGCCGCAGCGTCGGAATTGTGCTTCAGAAGAACATGCTTTTCTCTGGAACCATCAGGGACAATATGAAATGGGGAAACAAGGAAGCAAGCGATGATGAGATCTGGAACGTGCTTAAGATTGCGGCAGCAGATGATTTCGTACGCTCATTTCCAGGTACTCTCGACTATAACCTTGGACAGGGAGGAGTGAATGTATCAGGCGGGCAGAAACAACGGCTCTCTATAGCCCGTACGCTGCTTTCAAAGCCGAAGATTATAATCTTCGATGACTCGACGAGCGCTGTTGATACAGACACGGAGCGCCGTATACGGGAAGGACTGATGGGAATTAAAGAATGCACCAAGATATTCATTGCTGAGCGTATTTCATCAGTCGCATCTGCGGATAAGGTTATCGTTCTTGCTGATGGACACATAGAGAGTATCGGACGCCCTGACGAGATGATGGAGAAAAGCCGGATTTACCGAGAGATTTATGAAGCTCAACTCAAAGGAGGCTATGATGTCTCGCAATAAGTTCAGCTCTAATGGACCAAAGAACCTGAAATATACCGTAAAGCATCTCTTAGGATATCTTGGGCGGGAAAAGTACTCATTCATAGCTGGCGGACTTCTTGTCCTTCTGTATGCATCCTGCGACTTGCTTGGAACATATATGATCAAACCTGTTGTGAACGGGATTCTGGATGGGGGAGGTTTATCCACTCTCTTTCAGGGAGTTATGTTCACAGCATGCCTCTACGTTATTGGAGTAATCGCCTCATTCGGGTATTCGCAGATCATCGCACGTTCTGCGCAGAAAGTTGTGTATGATATACGCCACGATCTTTTTTGCCATATGGAAACTCTGCCTCTCTCATTCTTTGACACGCATAGGTATGGCGATGTGATGAGCGTCTATACAAACGATGTAGATACCATCTCTGATGCGATGAATAATAGCTTCTCAACTGTCATAAAGAGCTTTATTCAGATAACAGGAACGCTGTTGCTGATCATCATCCTCAATTGGAGGCTATCCTTTTTAATGGCTATTGCTTATGTGGGGATGTTCATCTATGTTCGTTTCAGCGGCAAGCGAAGCAAGAAGTACTACACCGAAAGGCAGGCTAAGCTTGGAGAGCTTGATGGTTATATACAGGAAATGGTTGCAGGACAGAAAGTCATTAAGGTCTTCTGCCATGAGAATGAAAACATAAATGACTTCGAGGAACGAAATGAAGCTCTTCGCAAAGCAGGAACTGCTGCTCAGACATATGCAGCTACAATGGTCCCTGCAGTTGCCAGCATCTCATACTTCAATTATGCGCTTGTAGCCTTCATCGGAGGCCTGATGGCTGTTATGGGATGGACGGATCCCGGAAGCCTTGCAAGCTATCTTATCTTTGTCAGAGAGGCTATTGGCCCTATAAACAGCTTTACCCAGCAGACGAGTTTTCTTCTCTCTGCACTTGCTGGTGCTGAGCGGATCTTCTCTGTGCTGGATGAGGAAAGTGAAACTGATGAAGGAAATGTGATACTTGAGAAGTCGAAGGAAAACGGGTGGAACTGGAAGAAAGCTGACGGCAGCACAGTACCACTTCGAGGAGAGGTAAAATTCGAGAATGTTGTATTCAGCTATAAAAAGTCACATCCAGTACTGAAGAATATCTCACTTTATGCTCATCCAGGGCAGATGATAGCCTTCGTTGGCTCTACAGGTGCAGGAAAGACCACTATCACAAATCTTATAAACAGGTTTTATGATGTAGACACAGGTTCTGTTTTGTTCGATGGCATCGATGTAAGAGATATAAAGAAAGCAGACCTCAGGCATTCACTTGCAATGGTTCTTCAGGACACCCATCTCTTTACGGGGACTATAAGGGACAATATTCGTTTTGGGAAGCTTGATGCTACAGATGATGAAATCATGGAGGCTGCAATCACGGCTAATGCTGACTCATTCATACGACGTCTACCTAATGGCTATGACACCATGATTACAAACGATGGTACAGAACTGTCTCATGGGCAGAGGCAGCTGTTGGCAATTGCGCGGGCTGCTGTTGCAGATCCTCCTGTAATTATCCTCGATGAAGCTACATCTTCTATAGACACAAGGACCGAGGACCTTATCGAAAAAGGGATGAACAAGCTCATGAAAGGTCGAACGGTTTTTGTCATAGCACACAGACTATCAACAGTACACAACGCTGATGCAATCATGGTACTCGAACATGGAAAAATAACGGAGCGAGGCAGCCATGATGAGCTGATGAGGCAAAAAGGACTGTATTACAAACTATACATGGGCATGACAGGACTATCTGATTAAGAGGAATATCACGTACTTTTGACATACTCCCCGGCCAAGGCCAGGGGGTTCCTGCCCAAACCCCTGCCACAGGAATGCCATGCACTCCCAGCATGGTCTTACAGGGCTTAGCGGGCATGAGGGTAATGCCCACCCTCAGTTATCACATCAGGCAGTTTTCCCTGCCATCTCTTCTTCGAGTATCCTCAGTCCTTCCCTGAAGATATTTATCGCTGCATTCAGATTGCGGTCAATTGCGAAACCGCATTCCTCACATACATAGACCCTGTCCTTGAGATCCAGATGCTCGTGCACATGCCCGCAGCAGCTGCATGTCTTCGACGACTGGAAGAATGTACCGATCTTCACGACCGTGGTCCTGAACTTCTCGGCAGTGCTTTCCACTATCTTCACGAATTCCGAGAATGCAAGGTCGCTGACCTTGCGCCCCCAGTCCTTATGCATCTGCATCGCCTTTATATTCAGGTCCTCGATGCATATCGTGTGATACCTCTTGCAGAGCTCCCTGGCAAGCTTGTAGAACCAGTCCTTACGCTGGTTCGCTATCTTCAGATGAAGCCTCGCCAGTTCCTCAAGGGCTTTCTTATATCCCTTGGACCACTTCTCGCCGGGTTTTCCGCCTTGCCGCCTCGAGAGCTTCCTGCTGAGCTTCCTTATCTCATTCAGGTATTCCTTATACAACTGCGGAGAATCGATTGCCGTGCCGTCCGACAGCGTCAGAAACCGCTTCAGCCCGAAATCCATCCCCACCGCAGCCCTGCCTCCCCAGATCTCACCCTTGGTATCGGCAGCGCATGTGATGTATAGGAATATCTCGCCGAGGCTGTTCCTCTTCACTGTCATCGTATGGACGTTCACGTGTTCCAATAGTCCGTCATATGAATCGTAATACCTGAACTTCCTTCCCTGTATCGTTACCTCACCATTGCCCGTGAACCGGAATCCTTTGCCATACTGTTTGAATGTCATCGACTTCTGTTTCCGGATCTTATGGCATTTAGGTGGAGAACATTTCAGTTTAGCACCGTTTCTCTTCTTCTCGATATTCGTGAAGAAAAGCCCGTAGCCGGCGAGTATCCTGTCGGCTATCTGCTGTACCGTCTGCGAATACACGAGCTGCCATGATGGCGTATGCTTCCTCATCTCGCCAAGCTGGCTGTAGAGCATCGCCTTCGTCATCGTCTTGCCGGTGTTCTTATAGTACTCGCGCATTATGGTGCATCCTGCATTCCATATCGCTCCGCAGATGTCTATGCGGACATTGAGGAATGCGAAATCCTCATCGTTGCGGAGCTTTACGGTAAGGGTGCACTGCTTGCGCTCATAGAGGTATTCCATCTCGAGCTTCCCGAGTTTCTGACGGAACGCGATTGCAGATGGTTCGCGGTTGGCGGAAGAAACCTTCCTGATGGCTGTGCTGCCCCTTGTAAAGCGAGGAGTGAGCAGGGCAAAAAGCCTTTCAGGATGCTTGTGGCTGATTATGCTGTAGTTACCTTTCGGCTTCTTCTGAACGCTATATACCATCAGTAATTATTATAGTACGGATACCTCACATCCCATAACCAAGGATATGGGTTTCCGGCAGATTTTTATAACTTCCAGAATAGACGGGGAAGTGAGACAGAAATGTCTGATTTCCCCTCCTTCTATGGGCACTACAGCGTACCCAGAAATAACACGCCTTGCATAGTTTGTAGGCTACTACGTAAAATCAGAATCAGGAGATTCAAGAATGGCAAAAGCCGATATCACAGTGAATGGAAACAGCCTTATAGAAAGCATCAAGGAGATAATCATCACCTCTCGTAAAAATATTGTACGTAGCGTCAATACTGAGATGCTTGCAGCTTACTGGAATATCGGGAGACTCATTGTTGAGGATGAGCAGAAGAATCAGGAAAGGGCACAGTATGGAGAACAGACGTTGAAGCATATATCAAAACGTCTCAAGGCAGAACTTGGAAATGGCTTTTCTATTTCAAATCTTCAGTTCATGCGCCGCCTATTCCTTGCCTATCCAAATCAACAGACACTGTCTGTTAAATTGAGTTGGTCTCATTACTGTGAGCTTCTGATAATCTCTGATGACAATAAGTGTAGCTTCTATGAGAGGGAATGCACTGGGAGATGAAGTCCAGTCATTCATTGAGGACTGGGAAGAAAAAAGACAAGGAGTAGTAAGCCACAGTGACAGGTAATAAAGAGACTGAGCCTGATGACATGATGAACGTCGAGGATATGGATTGGTACAAAGAGCAGGCTGCAAAGGATACTCCTGGCAGAACTCTCCGTTTCTATCGCAAGTTGAAAGGAATGAGTCAGGCTGAACTTGCAGGAATACTTGGAACAACTGGAGAGCTCGTCAACGATTTTGAAAATGACAGGAAGCCAATCAGCAAGATGATGTGTACGAAGCTCTCCGAAATCTTCAATATTCCAGCTTTAAGGTTTATCCAATAAAAATATTGTATCATTTGTAATGAAACATGTAATGTTCCAAATATAAGAGCATTCGAGAATCATCAACATAGAAAGAACAAAGAGAGAATATGAAATTACAAGCTTCGTTGACTGTTTGAGCATTTGGGCTGTATTATGATTATAGAAAGAGTCGCCAGCAAGACGGCGGCCTCAGATTAACGAAGATATCTCCGCTTTACCTTTTGGCTTTTGGACGGCGGAGATCTTTTATATCCTTAAACAGGCCGAGAACCTC
>CALXLB010000094.1 GCA_944389085.1 uncultured Spirochaetaceae bacterium | reverse complement strand
CGGGACAAGCTCACGATCATGGACAGGTGGATCTATTCAAGATTCAACAACGCAGCCCGTGAGATTGCCGCTGCTATGGATAATTACCGCTTCAATGATGCGGCCCAGACCATCTATTCATTCTTCTGGAATGATTTCTGTGATTGGTATATCGAAGCATCCAAGCCACGTCTTTTAGGGGGTACTGATGATGAGAAGGACCTGCAGGTTTCCATCCTTATGGATATCCTTGAGAAGAGCATGCGTCTCATGCATCCGTTCCTTTCCTTCATCACAGAGGAAATCTATCAGAAGCTTCCGAACCACAATGGCGATGTGATTTCCGCTTCCTATCCTGTCTATGATCCTTCTCTCGATGATGCGGAAGCTGATTCACTTGTCTCTGTTCTGCAGGAAGCTGCAAGGCTTGTAAGAGCCTCCCGCTCCAGCTTGCAGATTGCACCGGAGAAGAAGCTTAAAGTCGTGCTCCGTACTCCGGAGGAGAACAAGATTTCATCATTCATGAGAGACGAGGAGCGCCTTCTCTCTGTCTTCATGACAGCTTCTTCCGTTGTCATAGACAGTGCGCAGAAAGAAGATGTGAAAGGAGCTCTTCCTGCAACAGGCAATGGTTTCGAGGCTTTTGTCTTTGTCCGTGAAGCTATAGATGTCGATGCTGAGATCAAGAAGCTTCAGGGTGAGATTGAAAAGAACGCAAAGCTTCTCGAAGGCTCGGAGAAAAAGCTCTCAAATGAGAATTTCATTCAGCACGCAAGGCCCGAGGCTATCGAGAAAGAGAAGTCCAAGAAGGCAGAATTCGAAGATAAGATACAGAAGGCAAAAGAACATATAGAGCTTCTGAAATCCTTCTGAACGAAATAGGCTGTTATGATACAATCCCCCTCTGCGGGGGATTGTCTTGTCTCTATGGAAGTCACAGGCTTTTGGATAATGTCCTGATTCTATCAATTATCCTGTCGAGCGTTATGTGATTTATAGATGGATTGAGAAGCGTGAATTTCAGCATTGTCCTTCCATCGAATACAGTCTGTCCGATGATGATGCCTTCTTTCATCAAAGCCTTCCTGATTGCTTTGTTCTCATCATCTCCGCCTGTAGTTGCAAATACAACAGAACTGAGCATTGGAGGAACCGGTGCGATGAATGTGCTGTCATCTGCGATTCTTGAATAGAAATAAGCTGCGTTATCAATGGCTTTGTCCATGATCTCTTTCATGCCATCTTTTCCTCGTGTGCGGAAGGTGACATAGACTTTCAGTGCGTCAAAACGCCTTGTCGTCTGCATCGATTTGCCGACAAGATTTATGTATCCTTCTTCCTCGTCTTCTTCTCTATTTAGGTAATCTGCATGGAGCTGGAAGGTCTCAAGCGTATTCCTGTCCTTTACGAGGAGTGTACTGCAGCTGATTGGCATGAGGAACATCTTATGGAAATCGACAGTGATTGAATCAGCAAGCGAAAGATTACCGAGTCTTTCCGCGTACGAGGATAAGACAGCTCCTGAGCCATATGCTGCATCTGCATGGAGATATGCACCATATTCATCTGCAATCTTCCTAAGCTCTTCTACATTATCGATGCTGCCGAAATCCGTGGTTCCTATGGTTGCAACGATCAGGAAAGGTTTTAAGCCTGCCTTATAGTCTTCTCCGATGATTCTTCTGGCTTTTTCCGTATCGATTCTCATCAGGCTGTCAGTTGGCAGCTTGACCACGGCTTCGTAGCCTAGTCCAGCCATATGGGCACCTTTATCGAATGAGAAGTGGGATATCTCAGATGTATATATTCTCAGCTTCTGGAAATCGGAAGGGAGCCCATGTTTCTTCGCATCCCAGCCATTTTCCTGAAGGTATTTATCACGGAGCGCAATCAGGGCTGAAATGTTTGACTGACTTCCCCCTGAAGTGAATGTACCATCTCCATCACTATAGCCAAAGAGGGCACAGAGTTCTTTGATAACCTTCACCTCCATCTCTGTAGCGGCTGGTCCCTGATCCCAGCTGTCCATTGATTGGTTGAAAGCTGAGATGATGAGTTCCGCAGCAATTGATTCAATGAGGGCTGGAGAGTGAAGGTGAGGCATGTAACATGGAGACCATGTTCGCAGCATATCAGGGAGCACTGATGTCTTTAAAGATTCAAGCGTCTTGTCCCATCCATCTCCCTCCTCTGGCAGAAGAGGGAGGGATTCTATCTTTTTTCTCAGAACATATGGGTCTATGCCTGAAAAGGCGGCATCATCACAGATGGAATCAAGAATAGCTTCGACAGTATCGGAAATTTCCTTTCTGAAGAGCTCTTTATCCTCATTTCCCGCAGAGAGCACAGCTCGATTACCGGAGTTCACTGTCGATTTCCTTTACAACGGATGAGAAGATTGAGATGAAAGTATCAATTTCACTATCGGTTACGGTGAGTGCGCAGAGACAACGCATGACACTGCCATTTCTTCCGCCTTTTTCCATAACAAGTTTTTTCTCAAAGCATCGGTGCTGTACTTCTGCGGCAATCCTTCCAGATGGTTCCGGATGCCCCATGAGATCCTTCGTTCCATTTGGATCGATGAACTCAATGCCAAGCATCAGGCCTCGTCCGCGTACATCTCCTATGATGCTGACTTCTTTCTGCAGAGCAATAAGTGCTGTTTTTATTTTCTCGCCTTTGCGTCTCACCTCAGAGAGAAATTCAGGCTGAGAGATTCTTTCCAGGACGACAGTACCTGCAGCCATTGCCAGCTGGTTTCCTCTGAATGTACCTGCATGTGCTCCCGGAGCCCATTTGTCGAGTTCCTTGTTATATACGACAACGCTCATAGGCTGGCTGCCGCCAATTGCCTTGCTCATAAGTATCACATCCGGGATTATTCCGCTTTCCTCAAAGGCAAAAACATTACCGCTTCTTCCAATGCCGCACTGGATTTCATCCACAATAAGAGGAATTCCAAGTTCTTTCGTGACACGGCGTACTGTCTGCAGGAATTCCTTGGGTGCTGGTACGACACCTCCTTCGCCCTGTATCGGCTCTATGATAACGGCAGCAGGCAGTGGTATGCCGCTTTCCGGGTCTTTCAATATTCTCTCGAAGTATGCAGAAGCAGCTTTTGTGCCTGCCTCTCCTCCAAGACCGAATGGACAGCGATATGAGTAGGGGTAGGGCATGAACTGCACCCCTGGCATCAGATTCTGTACCTTTGATTTCGCTGCAAGGTTTCCTGTCAGGGCCATCGCTCCATGCCCCATGCCATGGTAACCACCGCTGAATGCGATGACTGTACCTCGTCCTGTAGCTGTCTTGCATAGTTTTATTGCAGCATCTGTTGCATCGGTGCCGGATGGAGAACAGAACTGTATTTTTACATTTCCTTGCATTTCTGGAGGAAGAATAGAGAAGATTGTCTCTACAAACTTGTCTTTCACAGGTGTTGTAAGATCGAGAGTGTGCAGAGGTGACCCCGAAGAGATGAGATTGATCATCACTTCATTGACACTGTCATCATTGTGGCCTAAAGCCAGCGTACCAGCTCCGCACAGGAAATCGAGGTATCTGTTTCCTTCAACATCCTCCACCCAGGATCCTTTTGCCTTGTTCAGTGCAAAAGGAAATTTCCTTGGATAACTTCTGGCAGAAGACTCATTCTCATTCTGCCTGCCGATGAACCACTCGTTTGTCAGTATCTTGTCCATCTCTCTGTTCCTTTATTCCATAAATAATCTTCTGGCCAGGCCAGCCCCTTGTTTCGAAGTCTTAAGGTGTCAAGCAATCATAGCAGTGCAAAGCACCCTTGGCTAGGAATTTTTGAAAAAAGAGATAAAAAAAGACGACACATGGCCGCCTTGCTTGTGAATAAGAAATATATTACAAAAAATAATCAGTTTTCTGCTGTTTTTGAATCTTGTATTTCTTTCCTTCTTTCCTTGCAGAGCTTTGAGATTTCTGCTAAAGCTTTGCGCGCTCTTGCAGCAGATGCCTTTATTCCTTTTTCTTCAAAGCGTGTACTCTCTGCAACGTATGTCTGAAATTGTGCAAGCAGCTCTTCATGTAGTGACATTTTCTACTACCTCCCTGTAACTATTTATAAAATATTAACATGAAAAGTTGAAATTTCAACATAAATCATTTTTGCGTGGTGGAAATCAAGCTTATTCCCTGTATCGGAAAGCATACATGAATCAAAATGAATATTTCACACCGAATGTGAATTGGAAGTCAGAAGCGAAATCTCCTTTAATATTGTTTTTATTCCATATAAGCAGGAGGTCTGCACGGCTGTACAGTCTGAGTTTATCCAATGGTTCAATTCCTCCTTCTGCTGTGATTATAAGAAAGTTCTCAGGAGAATTCCTGTTTCCTTTATCTGTCAGATCATAACTGCCTGATGATGGCTCTGAGGATGAAGGCGTATTCGGGTCGTCAGTTCCCGAACCGTGGACTTTCATCCATCTTGTCAGTTCATTGAAAGTGCCATGAACCATATACATCAGGTTTCCTTCCGCATACCATCTGCCGAAGACTTCGTACCCTGTATTTATGTTTGCGACAATTGCATCTCCGCCGAATCTGTAACCAAGATACTGCAATGCATAAGAACCAAGGTTCCTGTCAGTTTTGTCTTCGGAGACAAACTCCGGGAAAGCTACCACGAAATTATTTCCATATCGTTTGCTGTCATAGCTTGTCCCATCATCTCTGAGGTAAAGATAAGGATCTGTATATGCGGCCTCAAATGAACCATAAAGAATTCCTTCATTGAGGGGATAAGAGAACTTCGTTCCAAGCATATAGCCCAGGCCGGAAGGTGCAGTTCCCTCTGAAGTATATTCTCCGATCATCTGGAATTCATCGATTACGAACTGACCATAGATATTCCAATGGGGGACAACAGCCCAGTCAGCTTCCAGTGAAACGATGGAGTTCGAATTACCTCTGATATAGAAATTATGGAATATTGCAGTGGGACTCAGAATGAGAGGGTCAAAGCCTTTTTCGCTTTGATACATCATTCCTTCTGTCAGCGCGATATTCACTATATCCGCAATTCTCCATTCAAGCCTGTGGGCAATGAACATCCTTATTCCTTCTCTTTCCAGAAGCTGTGAATAGGCAGGGATATAGTAATATATTCCATCTCCATTCAGATCCTTCATGTAATTCATTGGATGGACAAAAGAGGATACTGAGAAAATATATTTGAAAGAATCCGTAAAAAACGAGACTCTCATATTGTTATGATAGGGAACCTGATCTCCGATGACAAAATTTCCAGTCTCTCCTGGTCCCCAGCTGAGCTTGTCCCGGCCTATTGAGATATTCCACCAGTCTCCACCGAATGAACCGAAAGCCCTGTAAGGGAAGTTCATATTGAAATCAGAGAATGCTGTTGGCGGTACGAAGATTAAATTATGAGAAAATATGGTGCCATTATAGTCATACCCGACAATATTGCCATCTGAATCTGTTATGAGATCTGTCAGGCTGTGAATATTCCTTACAGCCCCGAGATCCAGAGACATATAACCATATACAGCATCTGATATCCATGTCTCAAAAGGAACGCTCAGAAGTGTCTCGGGTTTATTGTAATCTCCATAGAACATTCCGTTTTTCATTGCGTATTCTTCTGGCTCTGTGAAATCTGTCTTATTTGTATGTATATGCAAATCCGCGGAAATATCCCCTGATAATCCGAATCCGACCATTTCATTGGGAATAAAGCGTGGTTCTTCATGTATTATATTTTCTGTAGCTTCATAGAGTCTGCTCTCACTTGGATTGAGGGAATCAGTATCTATCCTTGAAAGCATCAGGCTAAGCTCTGCAGCAGACCAGGGGCCTGATGTAGAGGGGAGGGCTAGTCCTGTTGAGATATAGAGCATTTTTATTGCTCTATATACTTCAGAGTCAGTGCTATAGATTTTCTGTTTATTATCATACACGTTCTCTGCAAACAGAGCTGCAGAAAACGATAGTATCAAGACCGGGAGCAGCAAATGCTTTTTCATAATATTGAATTTATCTTCTCTGCATTGCTTAAGTCAAATCTAAATGCCCGCTTGTATGTAGACACCATAAGTTTCTTTTGTGATAATTAGGTCCATGAACCGTTTGACTAGGATTTTGACTCTGTTTCTTCTGCTCATCACATTCATTGCACCATGTTTTGCAGCAGAAGAGGCAGCTGATGGCAGTATCAATTACTTTGCGCCGATGATGGATGATGAAGCATATGGTTCGTTGCTGAAATTCGTCTTCGATGGCGGGAATCCGGATGAAGTCATTGAAAGGTATTTTGCTTTTGAGACAGCTATTGCGACCGCTCCTTATGAGGCATGGATGAAGGAAGCTTCAATGGGCAGGGCGGCTTTGATCGTAGCGAGATATCTTAAAGAGTCAGGCGATAAGAACAGTGCCCGCGATATGATGGAAATTGCTGATGGGCATATAGCAGCAGCTCGGGAAGAAGGTGCGCCGGAATCAGCGGTAGGAGTGGTTGAGGCACTCTCACAGTCATTCTGGTATCTTGTTGATGGTTCACTGGGTAAAGCGATGAAATTCCCAGGGATGGTAAATGACCTCTGGAAAAAGCATCCTGAAGATTTTCATGTATTATTGCTTGCTGCTGACCGTTATCTGCATTCTCCCGGTATTGCAGGAGGAAACAAGAAAAAAGGTCTTCAATTCTTCCAGAAAGCAGAAGATCTGATGGAAGAATATGGAGCAGCAGAATGGGATGAGTTCACAATCTACAGTGGACTCGCTTACGGCTATGATGCAGCCAAGGATGAAGAGAAAGCTCTTGACTATGCATTGAAAGCGTATGGAATTTATACTTCAGATGCCACAGTTAACGAAATTATTGATAAATATGAAAACTGAGGCGATGATTACAATAGATTTTGATTTGACAGGTGAAAATGAAAATTCTACTTGTTCTTGAACAATATGATGGAGCAAATAACGGCAATACAATCTCTGCTCGCAGGCTTGCAGAGAATCTGAGAAATAAAGGCCACGAGGTGAAAATTGCCGCCTCTGGTCAGGATACGGAGGAAAAGTGGGGATTTGGTGAATATCATTTGCCTGTTTTCGATAAACTCATAACAGCACAGGGTTTTGTCTTTGGTGTTCCGGATGAGAAAAAGATGACAGAAGCCGTACATTGGGCTGATTTGGTACATATCATGATGCCTTTTCCCCTGAGCAAACTCGCTGTTAAGATTGCTCTCCGTGATGGTGTTCCCTGTACCGGTGCTTTCCATGTACAGCCTGAGAATATATGGTTTTCCGTAGGACTTGGTAATTTCTATCCGCTCATCAATTTTACATATTGGGCTGGAAAACGGTATATCTTCCGGTATTTCCATTATATTCACTGCCCCAGTCATATGATTGAGCAGCAGCTCCTCAAACATGGGTATAAAGCTGATCTCAGAGTTATATCCAATGGTATTTCTCCTGTTTTCAAATATCATAAGAGCCCTAAGAGAAAAGAGTTCCAGGATAAGTTTGTCATCGTAATGAGTGGACGTTTCTCCCATGAGAAGAGACAGGATGTTCTTATCGAGGCTGTGCGCAAGTCAAAATATGCAGATAAGATACAGCTTTATCTTGCAGGGCAGGGGCCAGTCAGGGATGAATACTGGAAGCAGGGGGCAACTCTTCCTAATCCTGTAATGATGAAATTCCTTACATGTGACGAGCTGATACAGCTTTTCGGAGAATCCGATCTTTATGTGCACGCATCAGATGCCGATATAGAAGCCATTAGCTGTATGGAAGCTTTTGCTTCAGGATTGGTTCCTATAATCGCAAATAGTCCACGATCGGCAACGCCGCAGTTCGCACTGGATGAAAGGTCTCTCTTCAAAGCAGGAAACAGTTCCGATCTTGCTGAGAAGATTGACTGGTGGATTGAGCACGAAGAAGAAAGAAAGAAGATGGAATATGCTTATGCTGAAGAAGCCAAGGAATATGCTCTTGATTTCTGTGTAGATAAAATGGTCAATATGTTTACAGATGAAATGAAACGATGCGGAAAAATCTGCTGAAAGAGAATCCCCAGCGGCAAGCTGGGGATTTGGCTTTATCCTACAATAGGATTTTCTGAAAGCTTTCTTATGATCCAGCCCTCTTCAAGCGGCGCTTCCGATTTTATATATCCTATGTGCCCGTGATCAAGTTTGTCAGTTTCTTGCCTGTTCTCATCGAGCAATATGATTTTCCCGTTCTGAAGAAGAGGCATGTCCGGTCCGATGAATTCCAGCCCATCCGGTTTTATCTGATTGCGGATATCTACAGCCCATATATTATCTTCCACTTTCCTTCCTACGATACCAAGGAATAAATAATTCCTTTCATAACCGTAACTTGTCGGGCGTGAAACATCTGATGTGGTCTCCGTTGGTCCGGATGAGAAGAAGAAACCTGTTGTGTATTCTCTGTGAGATACATCAAAGAGATCCCTTTTGTATCTCTCCCAGTCAGAATCATTATCGATTGCTTTCCTGTACGCTCTTGTGACGACAGCAACATAATAGATGGATTTCATCCTGCCTTCGATTTTCAGTGATGATAACCCTGCCTCTTCAAGTTCCTTTACATGGTCAATCATGCAGAGGTCTTTTGAGGAGAGTATTGTCGTATAACCATCCTGCTCACTGATAGGGAAGTAGATTCCAGGTCTTTCCTCTTCCTCGATGGCATAATGCAGTTTGTAGTTCCAGCGGCAGGTATGGGAGCAGTCTCCCTGATTTCCGCTTCTTCCTGCAAGACATGCGGAGAGCATGCAGCGCCCGGAGTAGGCCATACACATGGCTCCATGAACAAAAGCCTCAAGTTCAACATCAGGAACCTGATCCTTGATTCTCCTGATGTCATCCAGGCTGGCTTCACGGCCCAGGATGATTCTCTTGAAGCCCATGCTCTTATACATCTTCACGCTTTCGGAGTTGATGGAAGAAGCCTGTGTTGAAAGATGCATCTCGCGGTCAGGGAAATTTTTCTGGAGAAATGGTACGAGACCGATATCTGAGATGATGAAGGCATCAAATGGCCATGACCTGATTTCATCCGCCATGGTCTGGATTCGTTCCATGTCACGCTGATGGAAGAGTATGTTCATCGTGCAGTAGAGACGCTTTCCTGTCTTCTCTTTCAGCTGTCTCACTTTTTCGATTTCCTCTGGAGAGAAATTGCCTGCATTGCGACGCAGTGAGAATTCTGTCATTCCCATATAAGCTGCATCTGCACCGTAACTGAATGCAGTCACTAGCTTGTCATAATTTCCCGCAGGGGATAAAAGCTCTATTTTATTCTTTGCAGGAATGCTCTTATTTCCTGCATGTTGGAGATTGTCCTGATTCATATATCTCCCAGTATGCTTCAAAACAAGTATTTCATTCCAGAGGGCTCTGCAGCATTCCCTTTGGGAAGAGAGGAATGCTGCAGGAAAATCTTATCTATTGCAAGGAGATGTAGCTGATTCCCATCTCATTGCTTTTTCTAATGCTTCCGCTTGTCTCATAGCTTCTCTTTCCCTCTCTTCTTCTGCTTTCTTTTTCTTCTCGTCCTGAATGGCCTTGAGGATGGATTTAGAAAGCCGCTTGGAATTCTCCTCGGGGAAAGCTATATCAATAACTTCTGAGATATCTGAAACCGGATGGAATATCACATCGCCTTTGACCTCTGCATCGAGTTTTTCGAGATCGGTCTTGTTGCGCTCCGGGATGATTATCTCCTTTATGCCATTGCGGCGGGCTGCAAGGATTTTCTCTTTAAGTCCTCCGATTGGCATGACCCGTCCCGTGAGTGTCAGTTCACCGGTCATGGCAAGCTGTGGCTTTATTGTCTCATCTCTGTACATCGACCAGAGTGCAGAGAAGAGGGTAATACCTGCAGATGGACCATCTTTCGGTGTTGCACCTTCCGGTATATGTATATGTACTGCCTCCTCGTCAAAGAAATCCAGATCAAGACCTCTGAGATAAGCTTCTTTCTTCAGTGAAGACCAGGCTATGGATACAGATTCCTGCATCACCGAACCAAGCTGTCCTGTAACCTTCAGTTCTCCCTTCATCGGTAATGCTTCCGCTTCAATCAGAAGTACATCACCTCCCATGCTTGTCCATGCCAGCCCGATAGCTGTTCCGCACTTGTCTGCCCTGATGATGTCATCGGCAGGGAATATAGGCTTTCCAAGGTATTTTTCGACAGTCTTTCCCTTTACATATACAGGAAGCTTCAAGTCGCTTTTTCCTTCAAGAATCTCCAAGGCAACCTTTCTCATGATTTTATCGATGGATTTCTCATAGTTCCTGACACCAGCTTCTCTTGCATACTCTTCGGCTATCATGGAGAGTGCTTTGCCATCAAATCTGATATCCTTCTTTGACAAACCGTTTTTCTTCAGCAGCCTAGGAACAAGATAATCATGCCCTATATGGATTTTCTCTTCAGGTGTGTAGCCTGATAGCTCGATAATCTCCATTCTGTCCAGAAGCGGCTCTGGAATTCTTGATGGATCGTTTGCTGTGACAATGAATAGTACATTGGACAGATCATATGGCAGATCCACATAGAAATCCTGGAAGCTTGTATTCTGTTCCGGGTCGAGAACCTCAAGAAGTGCAGATCCCGGATCTCCATGATAGCTTTCACCCATCTTGTCGATTTCATCAATCAGGATAACAGGATCAGAGACACCTACTGTTTTCATGGCCTGGATAATCTTGCCGGGCATTGCTCCGACATATGTTCTTCTGTGTCCTTTTATTTCGGCTTCGTCTCTCATTCCTCCAACACTGAAACGGAAGATTTTCTTATTCAGTGCACGTGCAATTGAGTAGCCGATGGAAGTTTTTCCCACTCCGGGAGGGCCCGCCAGACAGATGATAGCACCTTTGCCATTGCCGGCCTTCAGTCTGGAAGCGAGGAATTCAAGAATTCTTTCCTTTACCTCTTTCATGCCGTAATGATCATGCTCCAGTACTTTCTTCACTTTTGCTATTGACCAGTCTGGAGCTTTCTCTTCGAAGGAGAAGGGCAGGGAAAGAATCGTTTCGATGTAGAGCTTTGTCATCGCATATTCAGGATTCATTGTCTCTAGCCCGGAAAGCTTCTCAAGCTCCTTGTCAATCTGCTTGCGATAAGGCTCTGGCAGTTTCTTGTTCCTTGCACGTGTCCAGAGATCATCGCTCTCGCTTTCTTTGCTGTTTTTGCCGCTCTGGCCTGTAAGCTGCTGAAGTTCTCCTGTCAGTGCTTTGATCTGCTCGCGCAGAAGCTGTTCACGGTTACGATTGCGGACTTTGTCGTATAGCTCTTGTTTTATTTCATTCTCTTTGTCGATGATATCCTTCTCTGCCGCAATAAAGGAGAGAAGCTTCTCGATTCTTTCCTTTGCACTCTTTGTTTCCAGTATTTCCTGCAGGAATGTTCCTGGTGCGTTTATAGCACTGGCAGCATAGAATGATAGAAGCGATGGATCATCGATGTTCGAGACATTGACATCTGTAGCGAATGAGAAAAGGTTTGTTGTCTGGCTCAGTGCTGTCACTGTGTCCCTGAGAACTCTGACATATGATGCGGTTTCCTTTGGTGAATCGGAAGCTGTGTCCGGATCTGGAGTGAAATCTGCCAGTGTCAGCTGCCCATCGATATCAATATGTTCAATATGCACTCTCTGGAGAGTTGAGATGAAGACATGTATGCAATTGTTTGGCAGTCTGATGTAGCGTGATACCTTTGCCAGGGTTCCGACTTCTTTATATCCATTTGTCTGATCCTGCAGGATTGCCACAAAGTAGCCATCCGCTTCAATTACTTTTGTAATGGTCTGCACATCCTGAGGTCTTCCGACCAGGAGTGTTGTGAATGTTTCAGGAAATAATGGTCTTTCAAGGAGCGGAAGGACTATAGCCCTTGTCGGCAGTTCATTTCCTTCTTCGATTTTATTTTCAGTATTGTCCATAAGCAAAATTTCCCCTTAGTACGCTAAATTTAATGGCAGTTGCCACTTCCGGCAAGAAGGAAGGCCAGTAATTGTTGACTATACTTCATTCTTATGGGAAAAATCCTAATAGGTATGAAAAGAAATTATAATACTCATCCATGGGATGAGCTTGATGAATATCGGGGTACGCTTGTAAAAGGACAATGGCCGACGCTCCCAGAGCTTCTGAGGCTTTCTGCTGATAAATACGGGGATAAAACTTCTTTTTCCGTTTTCAAGGGTAAGGAGAAGATTT
>CALXLB010000093.1 GCA_944389085.1 uncultured Spirochaetaceae bacterium | reverse complement strand
TATATCTCTTATTATCCAGACCTAAAGGGTGTATTCGCCGAGAATCCAAAGCTTAAAGTAATAAAAGCTAAAGGTGGTGTATACAAAGAACTGTTTGATACAGTACGCCGACTTGAGGGTCTGATCGGTCATTCTTTCCTTCATCCGTCCGGAGTTGTCATTGGTAGAGAGCCTCTCGACAGTTATGTCCCGCTTTATGCCAATACAAAGACTGGAACCTTACTCACCCAATACGATATGTGGCAGATAGAGGACTGTGGCCTTGTGAAGATGGATTTCGTCGGATTCAAGGAGCTGACACTTATAAAGCACACAGTGGAGTTCATACACAAGAAGAAGCTCGTTTTCGATATCAACAAGATCGATGAGCATGACAAGAAGACTTTTGATATGCTTGCCAACGGCGATTCAGAAGGCGTTTTTCAGTTCGAATCTTCTGGTATGTCCAATGTGCTTCAGAAAGCAAAGGTATCAACTATTGAGGAGCTGATTGCTATCAATGCGCTCTACAGACCAGGCTCAATTATGCTCATCGACCAGTACATAGACAGCAAGAACGGAGTCATCCCTGTTAAATACCCTGATCCAAGTCTTGAAGCGGTATTAAAGAATACATATGGGGTGATTGTCTATCAGGAACAGGTCATGAGAATCGCTCAGATTATCGCAGGATACACACTCGGGCAGGCTGATATTCTCAGAAGAGATATGGGTAAAAGGAAGAGAGAAAAGCTCGCAGAACAACTTTTAAGGTTCAAAGCAGGAGCTGTGAAGAACGGCTTCACGGAGGAGCATGCCGAGGAAATCTTCCACATGCTGGAACAGTTCGCTGGCTATAGCTTCAACAAGTCCCATGCTGTCGCTTATTCCATAATAGCTTACCAGACTGCATTCCTGAAGGCGAACTATCCTGATGAGTTCTACGCTGCAATGCGGGATGTGGATAAGATCAACTGCGAGATAAGTACAATACTCTAATCCAAGATTAATCTCAACTGATACAAACTTTGCAAAGGATGAGGCAGCGAAATCACTCTCACTCATCCTTTCTTACTAGAAACACTTTCCGTCCCCCGATACTGAACCCAGCTATGATCCTACTGTCATTCTCGATGTGGAATCTATATTGTTTCTCTCCATTTACTGTAACTGTCACTTCTTCAGGCGGTGCCAGGATGAGCCTGTTCCTCTCTGGCCACACCTTAAGCGTTGTCACTCCGTCCATCTTCTTCGGAAGAGACGATGTGAAGACAATCAGTGACAAGCCATATTCCACAGCGACCTTCCTGAAAGCGTCATAGTGGCCAGTATACCCCTTCTCTCTTGACTCGGCATCAAGATACGGAAAATCTGCACCATATGAGATGGTAACGACCTTGAATCCTTTCGCCGAAAGGACTTCAAGTTCATCTTCAACCTCGCAGAATCTCTTCGCTCTTAACCTCTTCGCCAGAATCGATCCGGTGGACAACCGATCAAGCAGCTTCTCATCGGCTTCGTATTCTCCACTCAGGAAGCTGAACAGCATCCTGTTCTGAAATTCCCGAGCTTCCTCACTGAAGGAAAGCATCGCAAAAGGAGTATAGTCCAATATCGCAGAACGAAGCATACTAAAGAGAAAGAAGTAGGAATAATTGATGCCATTCATGTAAACGACATCACCAGGAGAAAACTTATCCAGAACCGGAGAGTGGATATCAACTATGCCATTATCTGGACATTTCCAACTCTCAAGATCTTCCGGGTATGTATAATCAACGAGGTCACAGGCTTCCTTCCAGTGCGGTGAAAATCTGTCAATCATAAGTATAATCTCCTAAATTCCTCTCTATCTTATGATTCATCTGTGTCACCTGCTGACAGAGTTCGTAAAACATCAGATAATCGTAATAGAGGAGAAAAGGAAATGTCTTCAGACAATCTGCCATCAAAGCTTGCGATTGCAACATACATCGGAACAGGAAATGGCCGCTCTATCTACGATATTGCAGAGCATTTCGGAATTTCTATAAGAACGGCCTACCGTTTTCTCGACAGGCTGCAGAATGAAGGCTATCCGCTTACAAACGAAGAGAGGAGAAACGGCAAGGAAAAGCTCTGGACAATGCTTGATCTGCATAGTGACAAATACGGCAACGTATTGCCATCCTCGGAGTTTTCAACCGAGGAACGCATTCTTCTTCACTATATTATGGCAGAGCTTAAGAAGAATGAGGACATTCTCCCTTCCTTCAAGTCTGTCAGAAACAAGCTTTCTTCATTGCTGAGCCAGAAATCTGTAGCATTCCCTTCTCTCGATTACCCAAAGAGCATTTCCAGAAAGCTGTTCCCGATAGAGAACATCAGCTCAATCAGCAAGATAGCCTCAAAAGAGACACAGCACATCGTCAAGCAGATACTGAAAGCAATCAACGGACAGAACAGGATCTCCATGACCTACCACGTACCAAACAAGCCTGCTGTGCTGGAAGCAGAGAGCCTCTCTCCTGTTTTCGCATTCTTCTTTGATGGCGGAATGTATCTGCAAGCACTATTGGAGGATGGTGCATTGAGAACGTATGCCATCGAGAGGATTGAGACAGTCAATGTCCTAAAGGACAGCATTGCTTTGAAACCAGACTTCGACCCTTACGGCCTTCTTACAGATCCATTCGGCCCTTTCATCGGTCGGGAGAAGATAGAAGCAAAAGTCTGGATAGCTCCAGCCCAGGTGAAGTATGTCAAAGAAAGAAAATGGCCGGATGATGTCATGATCAGAGACAACGAAGACGGCTCTGCCATCTTCGAGGTTACGACATATGGCGAATGGGAGTTCGTAAACTGGATTCTCTCGATGCGAGTCCAGGCAGAGCTGCTTGAACCTGAGTGGCTGAGGAACAAAGTCTCAGCCATACTCGACCAGACGGCTAGTCTGTATCACACTCGCT
>CALXLB010000092.1 GCA_944389085.1 uncultured Spirochaetaceae bacterium | reverse complement strand
TGCATTTTATTGCCATTTCCTCTCTCTTGCTACAGCTTTCTTCATGCAGGAGTCTTCATTTCTCACTCTTCTACTGCATTGATTTATGCTGCATTTACCTTTGTTGCTTTAACTTTTACAATTCACGGTGCTAGTTCCATGAAATTTTGAGGCACATGTATAAAGTAGCATATGTTGCACATACGCCAAGAATAACTATGTGTTGTGGCCCTTCATATCTTTGTATCATCAACTCCATATGTTTTAAGTTATGAATTTCCTTACAATAACACATTCTTCCCAATGTATTCCCATGGGCATCACACATATTCCATACTGGACCAAAGGAGGCCTAACTGGTCAAAGGATTACTTATTAGTTATTACAATCAGGAGCCTGTTGAGGCTGTAGCTAACGAAGCTGATTTCAGAGAATATTGCAGAATCCTGGATTGCAAGGGTATCGGCATCTACTCAATCGAAATAGAGGGGCATGAGTTTCACATTGTATATGATGAGGAATACCAGCTCTTTCCGTATAGAGCTTTCAGTACCGTGATATTCCTCAGCAAGAACGGGAAGAAGGAAACCGGGGCAATCGGTGGCAGCGTGTTCATCACGGGTGTGAAGGTTCTTGAAGAAGAGGAAACCGAATGCGGCAGCCTTACTGACGATGAAATTGCCATTCTGAAGGCTCACATCAAGTACGACGAGGATATGATGCATTCGGTGCTTTTCTGCCCATATCAGGAGTATGAATCAATCATCTAAATCGCATTTTTGAGGTCAGGATTTTTTCAAAAATCTATCGAATTATCTATTTTCGACATCAAAATCGTGATTTTCGAATTTTAATTCTTTATATTGCAAGGAAATAATTTTTTGGATTTTCAGCGGATTCGAACCGATGAAAAGCGGTTTTGCAGACCGCCCCCTTAGGCCACTTGGGTATCGCACCATTTAAGTAATGTTTTGGCAGCATAACAGAAGAATTTCATGTCAATCAAGTGGTATTAGATGAACAGATTGTTTTGAGTCAACGCGGATGGTTTTTCCAGCATCGGCAAGTACATAACGAAGAGGGTGACGAGGAAGCATCTTCTCATAGACTGCTGCTGTCTGATGAGGAAGAGGCTGGATTGCAGACGAATACACAGCCATGAAAGGGGTGTAAAGATATGCATGGCTTATACGTCTGGCTTCAGCCATAAGCCTGAAAACAGATGGAGAACATTAAAGCTACTTGAGCCTTGCGGAATCCGCATCGAGAAGTATCAAGGTAGATATATTTCACACAGTGAAGCTTAAGGCTTCAGCGCGGTCAACGGCAACACATAGACACCATCTTCCCTACGATATGCAGCGTTTGATAATCCGCATATTATGGCAAGGAAAGCAGGGGAATTGTCTGGATTATCGGTTGTTATAAGCTTGTTGATATTAAGAAGGTTGTCTGCCGCTTTATCTATCTGATTCGCGCCGATCTTTATCTCAAAAGCTCCCCATCTTCCGTCATCTAGCTCTATAACTGCATCAATCTCCTTGTTGCCGTAATCCTGATAATGGCAAAGCCTGCCATTTAAAGCAGATGCGTATATCGCAAGATCCCTTTCCGCCATAGCCTCAAACATAAAGCCGAATGTCTCAAGCTCCTTCATCAGTTTTGACGGTGTCAGTGATAGCAGGGCACAGGAAAGGGAAGGATCGGTAAGATGGCGCTTTGGCGCGAGCTTAAGACGACGGCTTGATCTTGAGGAAAATGTAAATGGCTCTTGATTCTCAATCAGGAAACAGCGATCAAGAAGCTTAAGATAATCATTCACGGTATCTTCTTTCACCTCAGTATTCGTTGCTGCCTTGATGTCTCTGCATAGGCTCGCCACTGTCGCCGTCGTTGATTCATTACGCGCGAGAGATGCCAGAAGATATTCAATCTTCCTGATGTCCCTGCGCATTTTATCATCATCAAGTTTCAGAAGATCTTCTGAAAGGAAGCTTCTTATATAATCTCTGCCATTGGCAATATACGCATGCTCTCCATAACCGAGGATGCCTGGCCAGCCGCCTCGGACAATAAGCTCAGCAAGATGTGCAAGCTCCACGCTTCCTGTCATGCAGCTTTCAAATGTGTTGTCAAAAAGAGAACGGATAGAAACGCTGCCTGATGAATCCTTGGACTCAAATAGGCTCATGCTGCGCATGCGTAGTTTTGTGATGCGGCCAGTACCGCTATGAATCGTGGTCTTTTTCCTTGGACTAGATGATCCAGTAAGCATGAATTGACCATTTTCAGCTCTTCTGTCGACCTCCATCCTTACTGCATCCCAAAGGGATGGTACTTCCTGCCATTCATCAATGAGATGCGGAGTCTCTCCCTGAAGCGCGAGAAGCGGACTTAATTCCGCAAGATTCCTGTTTGCATAGTTACCTTCCGGATCCCCGACAAGAAAAGTGCTTTTAGCTTGTTCTATGCAGCTACGTGTTTTCCCGCACCATTTAGGCCCCTCGACGCACACGGCACCTTTCCAGCTAAGCCTATCAGCAATTATGGAATCAACGACCCTAGGTAGATATGTATTGCCATTCATGTAGATATCTTAATTCATCATAAGCAATAAATCAATCCAAAGGGTGAAATTCATAAAATCTAGAGGGTGAAATTAGAAAAGTCTAGAGGGTGAAATTCGGAATCTCATTGCATTGTACTGCCCCTATCAAGAAGTGCGCATAAGTTATCTAAATCGCATTTTTGGGATCAAGATTTTTTCAAAAATCTATCGAATTATCTATCTTCGGCACCAAAAATCGCGATTTTTAAGTTTTACTTCTTTATATTATAAGGAAATAGATTTTTAGATTTTCAGCGAACTCGAATCGATGAAAAGCGGTTTTGCAGACCGCCCCCTTAGGCCACTTGGGTATCGCACCAGATATTCAGTTGCTCTGTGACTATACCAGAAGTAAAAAAACAGGTATGAACAGATAAATGGGCTCACCTTTCATAGCAAGCCCTATATGCTTAACCTTTGATACCAGACGAGGCAACACCCTGAACAAAGTACTTCTGAGTAAAGACAAACAGAATTATGACAGGGATGAGAGCCAGTGCTGAACCAGCCATCTGGACTGGCATATTCGCTCCTCCTTGTTCCTGGAAGAATTGCAATGCCGGAGTTATGAGCTGTGTCTCTATGTTGTTTATAAACAAATATGGATCCAGATAGTTATTCCATATGTTTATGAATGAGAAAAGCACAGTTGTAGCAATTGCGGGTCCGGAAAGAGGTATGAAGATGCGGGAAAGTATAGTAAGATGCCCTGCCCCGTCTATTGTTGCAGCTTCGGTGAAATCCCCTGGGATTGAACTGAAGAACTCAATAAGCAATATAAGATAGAAAACCTCACTTGCTTCCGGAAGGACTATAGACCAAAGTGTGTTAAGTATTCCGATTTCCCTGAAATACAGATATCTGGGAACCATCGTTGTCTCACCTGGTACCATCATCGTCGCAACAAGGAATGCAAGTATCAGAGTCCTGCCACGGAAACGGAGACGGCTGAATGAATATGCAGCCAGAATAGTTATCACGAGTCTTATAGCTATTGTGACTACAACTGTTACGATGGTATTGCGATACCAGTCAAAGAAATTAGGGTGCGTAAGTACCTGCTCATAGCTTCTGAGCGTGTGGATGATGCCTGAAGCGAAAAGCGGCTGGTATGCCTGCCCTGATGGACGGAATGAGATAGCTATCATCATGATGAACGGATAGAGCATCAGAAGAGCAAGTATCCACATTACAGCAGTAAACACAATATGGCTTGTTTTCAGTTTCTTGATTCCCATATGGACCTCGCTTTCGTAAATAATCTATTCACAATGATGATGAATATCGTGAAGATTACACCCTCGGCACTCGCACGGCTGAATGCAAGGAAATTGAATGCATCATCATAAATCAAAGCGGAAACAACCTTGCTCGATGTTCCAGGGCCACCTCCTGTAAGTCCCGCAATAGCTGTATAGTTCCTGAATGAATTGATGAGGGTAATCGTAAGAAGCATGAAAAGAGTCGGCGTAAGGTAAGGAAGGACTATGTACCTCATCTTCTGCCAGAATCCAGCTCCTTCGATATCAGCGACCTCATACATATCCGTCGGGATATCCTGCAATGCGGCAAGACAGGTAATGATATGGAACGCAAGTGCCGCCCACCCCGCTATCACAGCAGCTGTAGGAAGTGCCATCACCGGGCTTGAAAGCCAGCCAGGACCATCAGCTCCGAAAAGACGGAAGATCGCATTCACAGGTCCTCTTGAAGGATTGAGCAGATACTTGAACACAATGCCGACTGCAATCATATTCGTGACGTAGGGGATATAAAAGCATGTGCGTACAGCAGTACGTCCCCAGAACTTCCTGTTAAGCAGTACGGCTACAAGAAAACCAAACACCATCAGGAATGCAATGTATATGACGGAAAAGACTATGGAATGGCCAAAAGCCTCCCAGAAAGAGGCACTCCGGAGAACTGTAAGGTAATTCTCAAACCCCACGAACGTCGTATCCAGCAGCTTCATCTCCGAATTTCTGTCCCAGAAGCCAACAGCAATACCATAAAGCATCGGATAGAGCTTGAAGACTGCGAACATCACCAGAAACGGTGCTATCAGCAGATAGCCTGTCACAGCTTCCCCGCTTTTTATCGATCTCCTTTTCAAAATCTCCCTCCAATTAAGCAAGGGGCCGATATGGCCCCTTACCCGGTTATTCAGCGTTTGCTATTGCTTCGTTGACTCTTGAAACAATGTTGTCAATCGTTGTATCGATGTCCTGCAGATCCATGTTGTAAGAAGAAAGCTCTTCTTTAACGATGTTGTAGTACTCTGCAGCAGCTGTTCCAACGATATCGGAAGAGACACTGCCAAGACCTGTATTGATGAGATTCTGATAGAGATCATCAACTGTAACCTGACCATGGGAAGCTTCTGCAATTGAACCGAATGCAAGCTGCTGATCTTCCTCTGTCATTGTGGAGAATGCAGGAATTCCACCTTCGTATTTCCACTGATTCTCTGCAATCCAGAGAGCATATGTAAGAGCTTCTTCAGGATGAGCTGCATTTTTATTGATTGCTACATAGCCAAGGGAAACAAGGTTATTGTTTCCACCCTCGCCTGCTGACGGAAGAGGTGCAACGCCATAATCCCAATCCTTAGGATAATCCTCCTGACTATTGAGAAGACGTGTGAACCAGTTACCCTGAGGGAACATAGCAAGACGATAGCCCTCAAGAGCATAGTAGTTCCAGTTTGCGTTCTCTGCTTCAAGTTCTGCAACGGAAGGCTGGATTCCCAGTTCATTGGAAACATACTTGAACCACTCAGCATATTCTCTGAAGACAGGATCGTCGAAGTTGCAGCTGCCATCTTCTTTATAGAATGGAACAGCAAGCTGCTGTGCCGGCATATACATCCACGGAAGATCTGCATTCATAAAGGAACCATAGATGCCCTTGCTCTTGTCTGTAAGCTTCTGGGCTGTCTCAACATATTCATCCCATGTCCAAGGCCCCTGCGGGTAAGGAACGCCAGCTTCATCGAAAATAGCTTTATTGTAGAATACGCAGTACATCTCCTGCTTGAATGGAAGAGCATAATAGTTTCCATCCTCTTCAACAGGAAGATTTGCCCCATAAAGCGTATACGGATCGATGCCTGCAGCTTCAACAGCCTCATTAAGAGGCATGAAGAATCCAGCAGAAACCTGTCTCGAGTAATCCTTTGGACCAAGCGTCTCGACAACATCAACATCGCTTCCACCCATAAGATCGATATTGATCTTTGCCTTGTATTCATCCTCGTCCCCTGGAACAGGCTGGACAACGACATGAATGCCTGTCTCTTTCTCGAAATCAGCATTCATTGTATTGAACCATGTCTCATTGAGATATGTTGCGGTGACAGTCGTAGTAACGATTCTGTCGTACTCACTCTCTGCAGATGTCTCACCACCGCCCATTGCAAAAACAGAAGCAGCTGCAAGAAGCATCGCAGCAGCAACAAGAGCAATCCTCTTCATTTCAAATATCTCCTTTTTTATTTTGTCTTCTCTTCAGCAAGAATCTTCAGGATCCTTTCACGATATGTCGTGTCCCTTCCTTCCCACTCAGGATAGACTTTGGAACCCTCCGCATAGAAATCATCCTCATTTCTGCCTTCCTGCTGGCCCTGAAGAGTGTGCTTATCGATAGCGTAATCAGGAATCTGCGGCCTGAGATTGCCAGCTTTGTATTCCTTCATAATCCAGTTGTACATCTCATCGCTGGATCTGTCCTTCTGGCTCTTGCAGAGATAGCGTACTGCATGAATAGCAAGAAGACCGCGGTCTCCCGGCTGTTTGGTCACTCTTCTCATCTGATCAAGCTCACCGATAAGCACAGGAGCATATGGATTTGCGAAACCTACATCTTCCACGCTGATGGTTCTAAGACGGAACCAGAGATAATCCTCCATATCCTCGCTTGTAATCATCATCTCATATGCGAGTGTCGCGGCATTCTCCTCATGCCCTCTTCTGATTTCCTTCTGCAATGCGGAAATAACAAGATCTGCTGCAAGACCGCTTATAGTCTTGCACTTCTGCCATGGATCATATGGAAACTCAGCCATTGATACACCTCCGGTAATATGGTTTCAGAGTAACAGTGGCTATCTATATTTCTCTACCGGGATTTGTAGTGAAAAGTTTATGATTTGTAGCATCTGACAGATTCGATATATAATTTTTCCATGAAATATTCCAAAGAAATCATTCATTCGCCGAAACGTTTTGAACAATGGCACCTGTCGTCAAGAATCCTGGATGTGTATCCATTCCGGCTGGTGATGGCAAGGCATGGCGGCTATGGCAGCCATGATGTGGATTTCTATGTGGAAAGGATATCCTCCAGAGGTTTCAGCGCGCTTGTGATCACGCTCTCGGGGAGAGGCAGATTCATAATGGAAGATGACACGACTTTCATTACTGGTCCCGGAGATGTCTTCGTCTCATCACCCAGTGGTCAAGGCCACAGGGAAGAGACTGTAGGCCCGGAACCATGGGAACAGCTCTGGCTTCTGTTCTCAGAAGGATCAAGCCTCATCCCGGATACAATAGAAGATTACAGTATTTTCCAGATTGACTCAAAAAGGGAGACTCTCCTTGTAAGAGAACTCATAAAAAACATCATAGAAGAAGATCTTTATGAAGGAAGCACAAGCCTTAAATCTATAGAACTTTCCGCCGAGCTGCTTACTCTGATCATCCATCGTGCTATACGGCCTACAGGAAGCCTGGATAGCCAGATTCACCACAGCCAGCTCGCAGACCTCTGGAGCAAGGTGGCAAAAAACATGGGAGAAGCATGGAAAGTGGAGGATCTTGCCAGAATAATGAACTGCAGCCGTTCGCAGCTCACGCGTATCTGCAATAATCTCTATCACAAATCGCCGGGGCAGAAAGTAAGGGAGATGAAAATGGAACATGCGAAGATCCTGCTTACAGGAAGCTCTGTCCCCATCCATGAAATTGCAGAAGCTGTCGGCTTTTCAAGTCTTTCTCGCTTCTCCTCTTCGTTCACAGCATATACAGGGACAGGGCCAAGAGAGTTCCGGAAGAGAAAAAGGGATGAAGAGACTTCACGATGACTGGTTCAGAAGCAATATCTGCAGGAAATCATAGGAACCAAGCTGAGATCTATGCCCAAAGTCATATCATCCCAGAAAGGATCGTAATAATTGTATGACAGCATATCCATCATGAGTTCCACAGCAATTTCGAAGCCACTGGCAAAACGGAATCCCATTCCAAGAATCATTCTTGCCAGAAAACCGTTGATTGTTTCACCTTCGCTGGAAACTGCTTTTCCATAGCCAATCCCATATGCTGTATCAAGGACAATTCCCACTCTTCCCAAATCACCGACAACCCCGCCAAAATAAACGGAAGCCGTGATATCATACCCAGGATAGCCAATACCATAGCCAGTGACTGTGTATAATGCGCTATCAAGACGGAAGCCTATCCCCAGTCCACCCATAGAAGCAGGCAAATACGTAAAAGAAGCACCAAATCGCAAATAATCAGTACCCAGCATAGAGCCATAGTACCCAGCATTAAGCCCTATGGTTATTCCAGCAGGTTTATGCTTTACAGTGGCCACAGAGACTTCATATTTCTTACCAGAACTATCGCTTGCAGCTTTCTCCTGCTCTGCCTTCCGTTCAGCATCAATCTCATCCAGTACAGAGTGCAGGATATCAAGAGCGTTGTCGACAGTATCATCAAGGCCAAGAGAAACCTCAATCAGCGTATTATCATTTTCAGGAATGAACTGAATTGATTTCCTGGCAATCAGAGAAGAATCAATATAGAGGGAAGCGGTTGCTGTGTGTGTCACACCATAAGCTGCCTCCAGTCTCACCGAAGCGTAATCAATGCCATCGCTATCTGTGGCTTTCATGCCATCTGCATCAGATACAGAGAGAACAAGATTGCACATGCTTCTAAGATCTTCCTCGTATCCTTCAATGTATTTGCTAGCCTCTTCCATCACATGGCTTTCTGCCACGATTTCTGTCACGACTCCGAAGGCCTTTTTATAGAGATCAGAAAAACCAGAACAATCAAGAGAACCCAGATTATACGTTGAGGCGGTGTAACGTGTATCCTCATTGATCACGATCCTGATAATCCCATCTTTCTTCATGACATCTCTCATCTCTCCAGCGCTTGATTTATCCAGCAAGATGCGATCGCTGAAATTGCTGCCATGGAAAGTATGAACAATACCATCACCATCTTTCACCAGAATGTCATATTTATCAGGGAATCCTGAAGATCCTCTCAGTTGTGTAGAACCATATTCATACAGAAAGAAGGCAACATCGCTGTTATCAACCGCAATATTCCAACGCAGTTCGCTGTCTGTGGTTGCACTATTGGAGAATGTCCCGTGTTTCGATGCTTCTGGGCCTATGTAAAGCGAATCAGTAATATCTCCGAAGCTGTCTGTATAGTTCCATGTTCTGAGTTCATCTGCAAAAAGCGTGCAAGCCGAAAGAAGGATAATGACAAGCACTGCAAGCTGTTTCATCTTTCCCATAGCAGCATATTACCTCTGAACTCTGTATTTAGCTTTCCACTGTCCTTAAGCCAGGAAAGATAGGAGCGGACAGTACTTCCGACAAGTACATACTGCTGCATATTCATAGTAAGGCCATAGAAAGTAAAAAGTTTCTGCAGAATTGTTTCGAAGTTCAGCGGAGAGCTGCAGAGTTCCACAATCCTCTCGCCTACTTCTTCCGTCTTTTCTATATTGAACCGGGCAAGCTCTGAAATATCATCAGAAGCCTCCGCATGGGAAGGAACGAACACCTTCGCTTCCAGTCCGCTTACCATCTCAAGAGTCTCAAGGTAGGCAGCAACATCATAAATGAACGGTATTCCATACTTGCTGAGAGTTTCACGGGAGGCAAGGCAATCTGCCAGGAAAACCACATCATCAGGAGTTCTGAAGCCCACCATATCGAAAAAATGCCCAGGAAGCGGAATGATTTCAAAGCCTTCAGGAATCACATCATCAGAAAGAGGCAGGACATCGCTTGTTTCAGCCATCAGGAACTTATGCCGGAGATCCTTCATCGGATAACCACCATAGAGAAATGATGGCTCAAGAACGGGATAGCGTGTGAAGCATTCCTCTATACCTGGTGCATATATCCTGCATCCCGTCTGATTCTGCAGATATTTATTTCCTCCGATATGATCGGCATTGGAATGAGTGTTATAGATTGCCTTCAGCTGCCAGTTATTCCTGTCGAGAATCTGCCGGACTTTACGCCCTGCATCTTTATCGCTGCCACTGTCTATCAGACAGACATCGTGCTCTGAAAGCCTGTACAGACCAATCTTTGCAGGACTCTGGATATAATATGTCCTATCTGCTACCTGAATAAGTTCATACATGATTGTATGATACAATATCTCACAGGAGAACGTATGCGGAAATTCATCGTGATTGTCATTGTAATTCTGCTTTCACTTCCTCTTGCCGCAAGAGATTTCGGCTTCATAGGTATAAATGCAGGCTATTCTTCCAGATCAGATGCCGCTCTGATCGGATTCAATGGAACTTACAGCTATCTTCCTGATGTCAGCCGGAATGTCAGTATCGGGTTCGGTACTCATACGGATTTCGCTATAGGCATCAGCAAACCTAATGATATTCCCATCTTCATCGGTTCAGTATTCGGACTTGCCATGGAATTCAGAATCAATGATATGATGGCGTTTGACATCATTCTCGGGCCCTGCATTGTCGCAGAAGCTGATGAGAATAATACAGCTGTAGGCCTTGGTCCTGGACTGGATGCAGCATTCACCCTGGGATTCGGCAAGAACAGCATTGCAGGCTTTGCACTGGGAACCACGCTGTATCCGAACTTCAGTCTGCTCTCTGAAAGCCGAGACAGTTTCGGCTTATCCGTCATGGGTTATGCCGGGGTCACATTCCGTTTTCCAGCGACAGCAATAGTGATACCTGTTGTTGCTTACCTTCTGGATTAATCCTTGTTCTCCGAAAGCTTCTTCAGCAAAGTCCTGAGCGCGGTAAAACGATAATCCGCCGGCATCAGAGCCCAGCTTTTCGTACGTTTGAAGACAACACCTTCTTCGGTGAATTCCGCAGAATAGAAGCCAAGCCCTATCCTGGGATTATCGTAGCTTATGAATCCGTTGCCGATGAAGGCTGTACAGGACTGCCCTGGCTGCAGAGAGAGATTCTTCGTACCTTTTGGCCCAGTATTGAAACCTAGCGTGACAGCACGTATTTCAGGAGTACCCCCGTCAAAGAGAGCCCAGGGAGCATCCATTCTGCCAAGATAGTTCTCAGCAATGTCGACATTGGGAAAAACGAAGAGATTCTCCTCTGGGTTTTTAGGTGTGAACATAAAATACAGAAGCTGACACTTCGGATTATTAAGAGCGGCCCACCCGACGGGACTTTTCTCGGAAATCTTGCCAATCATGTAATCATAAGTTCCTGTCGGAGGGGGAACAAAGCCCGCATCTGCATTGCCTCCACGAACCAGAGGCGCGTGCTTCAGATCATCGAAGACAACTCCTGGCATGAATCTATTCACTCCCGATTCACGGCGTGAAAGTGCATATGCAGTCCAGTATCTGGCATTGGAGGAAATCAGGGAACCTGTTTCCAGAAGCGGAGAGGAGAGCATGCTATGCCAGGAAAGAGAACCTCTGAGCTCCTCTTCTCCTGAATTAGTGATCCTCAGTGCAGTATAAAGAACAGGATGCCTCGGCAGCAGAAGATCAAGCTTCTGCAGATGGAATCGGTTTCCTTCTTCTCGGCTCTTCATCTCTGAAAGCCGCCAGACACCACCATGCTCCTCTTCAGTGCCATAGCGTCTGAGCGTCCAATAAGTACTCACTGAATTTATATGTTCAGATGAGGAGAAAGGAAATGTGAAATAACCTCCGCCTGCCTGATACAGAGCTGCACTGTTCTGCCACCATTCACCATTCTCATCGGAAAGCACCCCAGATCCAGTACCTCTGAAATATGGAAGAGCAAGAGCATTTATCCTTGCTCCTGATAAAGTACGGGATGTCAGCTCAAGAAGGACCTCCCCCTGGTCTTCCACAAGAGCGGAGAAGATATCATTGGACATATATGTTGCATAGCGGCCTTCCCAGAGAGATAGCCTTCTGATATCCATAGAACCTCCTTTTTGGCGACAAAGCTGACAATCTGAGTTAATATTATTCTAAAGCAAATTCCAGAGGTTATCCATGATTGAAGCATTGCAAGATAGCATATTCCATCTTTCAACACAGAATACAAGCTATATAATCCGCATCCTCGAAACAGGCCATGCGGAGCATATCTACTATGGGGCAAAGCTCCGCGATGCTGCTTCAAGCGTACCGGCTTTGAGCGAGAAACGCTATGCCAGGGCCGGTATGGGAACATATACGGACAGAGCTTTCAAGACACTTGTCCTTGACGATGCGATGCTTGAATTCTCCGCAGAAGGCCGCGGTGATTACCGTACGCCCTCTGTAGCAGTATCAATCGGAAGCGATGGCGAGAGAACTCTCAATCTGAAATTCAAGGAAGGGAAAACCGGAAACGGTATAAAACCCTTCAAAGGTTTATCACAGCCTCAGGCAAAAGATCCTTACAGCGAAGCGGAAAATCTGGAACTTGTATTTCAGGACAGCCTCCGCAAAATAGAACTGGTTCTTACTTATACAGTTTTTCCTTCTACAGATACGATTGTCAGAAGAAGTACCATCACCAATCTCTCTTCATCAACCATACGTGTGCGTGCCCTCTCTTCCGCACAGCTTGATTTCAGAGAAACAGGGATAAAAGCCATAACACTCGGAGGAGCCTGGGGAAGGGAGATGGATAAACGTACAACAGTCCTTGAAAGCGGCACATTCATCTCAGAAAGCCGTAAGCTTGGTTCCTCTGCGGAAGCGAATCCTGCATTCATGCTTGTACAAAATGATGGCAGCTGCTATGCGCTGAACCTCGTCTATTCCGGTCCCCACAGAATGAGTGCCTCTGTGACAGAACATGGCATGACTCATGTTGTCTGGGGAATCAATCCCGATATGTTCTCATGGGTTCTGGAGAAAGGAGAAAGCTTCGAATCTCCGGAAGCTGTCATGACATTCAGTACAAACGGACCGGAAGAGGCGGGAGACAGAATCAAAGCATTCATTCTCACTTCAATCCTCCGTTCTTCCTGGAAAGAGAGAATGAGACCTCTGATGCTCGACACATGGGAAGCTGTCAGATTCTCCACCACAGAGTCCGCCGTCATGGAAATCGCAAAAGGCGCTGCTGAGATGGGATGCGAAGGGGTTCTTGTCAATGATGGCTGGTTCGGTGCCAGAAGCAATGACAGGACAAGTCTTGGCGACTGGCATGTGAATACCCAGAAGATACCATCTGGACTTACAGAACTTGCTGCAGCCGTGCATCGCAAGGGGCTTCTCTTCGGGCTCTGGTTCGAACCCGAAGCTGTCAGTGTGAAATCAATGCTGTATAAAGCCCATCCGGAATGGATTATCGGACGCGATGGCGAGACAAATGCAGAGGGCAGACACGAAGAGATCCTCGATATCACAAGATATGATGTACAGGATTGGATTATCTCCACAATCGTTAAAATAGCGGGTCTTGTACATCTGGATTATCTCAGATGGGATATGAACAGACATTATTCAGATCTTTATACTCTCACAGGTATCAAAGATTATGGGATGTTCGCCCATGAATATGCGTGCGCTTTATACAGAATCCTCTCTGCAATCGGAGAACGCTGTCCGGAGATGTACATTGAAACATCAGCAGGAGGTGGAGCCAGATTCGATCTGGGAATGATGAGTGTCTCTGCCTCCATCACACCGAGCTGCGTCTCAGACCCGATAGAGAGAGCAAGAATACTCAGTACAGCTACGCTGATGTATCCGCAATGCGTCATCTCAACTACAGTCTCCCCCTCCCCCAACTCGACGACAAGACGTATTGTCGACAGGGAAACGAGGTTCAATATTGCAGCATTCGGCGTACTTTCCTACTCCATGGATCCGACATCATTCTCGCGTACCGATATGAAGGCATACAAAGAGCAGATTGATTTCTATAAAACATTCCGTCACATTCTGGAAACGGGACGTTTCAGGGTTGTTGAGGATGGAAACAGGACAATCTGGACAGTAGCAGATGAAGACAGATCCACCATCCTTCTGCTCTATCTGCAGAAGATAATCAGACCCAATACAACTGCCGAACGCCTGATTGTTCCGGATGCAAACCCCAGCTACAATTACAGGGTCTTCTCCAGGCGGCATACAATTCCGGAGAAGGAAATCTATGCCTATCCGGAAGAAGCTGAGTGCTATACAATTCCCGGAGATGCGCTTAAATGGGGTGGAATCTCAATGGTTGAACAGCTTTCCGGCATCGGTCACCATGATGGAATGAGAATGCTGGGAGACTGGACTTCAAGAATATACATAATCAGGAGGATTGAAGATTGAATAACATAATCATTGCAGGTGCAGGAACATTCGGAACTGCTGTTGCTGAACGCCTGACATGGAACATAAACAACAGAGTGACGCTTCATACTATCGAGAAAGACGTAGAGAAAGAGATAAACGAGAAACATACGAACAGAAAGTATTTCCCGACACGCTTCCTCAACAGATACCTCTCTGCGACATCTGACTTCTCTGTCTTCAAGGAAGCTGATGTCGTGATGCTTGTCATTCCTTCGCAGGCTATTGTTCCATTTTCAGAGGAAATCAGGAAAAACACTGCAAAGGAGCCTTTGATCATCAATCTTGCAAAAGGAATGAGCGATGATGGCGCATTCATCACGGAAAAGATTCCTTTCAGCCGTACAGCGAGCATGAAAGGTCCTTCATTTGCCATCGAGACCATCAATGGTTTCCCTACATCCTTCACCTTCGGCGGCAAGAAGGAAGACTACGATTACTTCAGAAAAGAAGTACTTCCGGATACACAGTTCTCCCTCGACTGGTCAAAAGACGTGAGAGCAGTCGAGCTGATGAGTATATTGAAGAATATGTACGCCATTGCTATCGGTATAGTATCTGGCAAATTCAACAGTCCTAATGTCGATTTCCTTGTCTACACCAAAGCCGTAAACGAGATGAGGGGACTGCTGAGGATATTCTCCTGTGATGAAGAGACTATTTTCCGATACTGCGGTATCGGGGATTTAGGTCTCACTGCTCTCAATGACCTTTCCAGAAACAGAACACTGGGAATGCTCATAGGCAAAGGTTTTGGTTACGATCCGGATTCAAAATCTTCAACTGTTGTCGAAGGACTCAGAACAGTGAAGCTCATCGGGGAAATCACAAGACAGAAAGGAGTCGCGGAAGAATTCCCCCTTGTCCAGGCCCTGTACAGACTTCTCTACGAGAACGATACGCTCAATAATTATACGCTTTCGGTTCTCGGCTGATCAGAGGAAGACTCTGCGTATATAGAGCATATCATCGGGGATGGCGGCTGCCTCTGCACCAGCCCTGATCAATGGCACGCTGCTATCGACAAGAGAAGCTATACGCGGATAAGTCTTTGCCATTATCCCCTTACCTATATTCACGATATGCCCGTCAAGGCTGTCCCGGAGAAGCAGGGCGACGATTCTCGTTGCCATCACTGAGAAAACCTCTTCAAAGAATGAGAATGTATTATTCCTGCCATCTGCTGCAACAAGACCCAGCGGGTCAAGGACAATCTGCACACCAGGCTCAGCTTCAATCATTTCAGCAGCCCCATCAAAGCCATCAACAGCTGTATCTACAAGCGGTGTTACGGCAATGGAAACGCCAGTACCGGCGGCTTTTTCCATAATCTGATGAAGCGATGAGAGAAAAATGCCCTTTTCCCCTCTTCCCGGTTTTATTGCAAGATAAGGAACAGAGAGAAGCGAAGCGACACCAATGGCGGCAACACATTCATCTATGTTCTGCCTTCTTTCAGCTTCATCCGCAGAGGCAAGATGCAGTCCGCGTACCCCCAGCACGGAGATATCGATACCCAGACCTGCAATTTCCAGAATCCGTTTATGCCCCAGGGAGATATAGCTTTCTACAGAATGAAAGCTTCCCGGAATATCCAGCAATACCGTCTCAGCTCCTACCAGAGCAATCTTCTCCTTCAGCGTCTGAAGGTCAGTGGGAGAAAGAGCGATTGTCGATACTCCTATCTTCGTACCATCACATCCTCTGCGTTTTCTGGGAAGCGTCTTGAACCTGGGAGGAAAGGCAGAAGGAGCAACTTCGCTTCTTTCAGGGTCGAGGGAACTGATGACAATCTCCTTATTCTGGCTTGACAGCTTCCGGAAAGCAGAGGGACTCATCGAGCAGAAAGCAGTAAAGGTCCTGTTGAACTGCGAGGATGAAGAAAAACCGCAATCGGCAATGATATCGTGAATTCTTGCATCGGTGTATGAAAGCATCTGCAGTGCATATCTTATCCTGACTCTCTGTATGTATGTCACAAATGACATACCCATCACTTTCGTGAACTGATGGGAAAGGTAGAACGGAGAGATTGCGAAATGCTCGGCAATGTCATTAAGAGAAAGAGGCTCCATATAATGAGTCTCTATATACTCCGTGATGGCATACATCTTGAGATCAGGAAGGCCGGGATGGCTCTCCGCTTTGTAGATATTGTGACGGCTGTTGCGTGCAATCTCCAGCATGAACAGAATAAAGAGCGAATAAAGTTCCAGCTGCCATCCAGAGGACTTGACCTTGCCAGCAGTGAAGATATCATTAAGCTTTCTGACTACCTTGTTCAGATATTCCGGCGGAAGACGCAGCACAGGTTCATCTGAATCGAAGAGAGAAAGGACCTTTCCCCTCTGATACTCCATTCCAGGAATCTGGTACGAAGCACTGAAATTGATGATTATACGCTTCTGTCCCGTCGTGCGCTTCGGATAAATAGACATATGCAGCACGTGGGGACGCAGAAAGAGGATGTCTCCTTTATGGAGCTGAACATATCTGCCGTTTATCAGATGGGCAGCATCATCTTCCAGAGGAATGAATATCTCATAGAAGTCATGATAATGCTGATTTGCCATATTCATAGGATAGGTCCTCATTCCATAATCAATGAGGAAGAAAAGCGGATCAGAATCACTATTGACCCTGATTGAAAACCCTTCTTCGAAATACAGAGAATCCATCAAATCAGCCATAAATCAATATTAGGCAAATTACGCGTCAGAGTGAAGAGAAGACAGCAATAACTGTGTAGAAAATAAAGAATTCTACAGTATACTTCCCATTCGGAGGCCTGAATGAATTGGCATGTATCAGAGCTTGAGCACGGATATATAACACGTTATCTGGTTACCGAACCCAGACTGGAAGCAGTTCACGGAGATCCTGTTGCAATCACAGAAGAATCGAATGTATGGATTGGCTCTACAGCAGCTTCCACCCATGAGAATCCTGTTCGTGTGAGTTTCCTTGAAAAGCTGAAAAAAGAAGGAATCAAGGCACCTGTTTTCACAAAAGCAGAGCCAGAAGGTAAAGCTATATTACACGGAACAGATGTCAAAGTGCTTTACAGAGCACCATTTGGTGATCCTGTCATAGGAGCTTCCATATTCTCTCCGACCACCAGATGGCTCAGTCTTGCAGCTTACATCGTCCTCGAAGCCTCAGAGGCTGGAGATTACAGCTTCCTGCTTTCAGTAGAAGGCGGCATGTCGATTTTCTCGGATGATAAGGAAATATATTCATTCCGGCCTTACAGAAGAAACGAGACCATAGAGACTGAATGCACACTCACCCTCAAGAAGGGAGAGAATATCTTCATCGTTGAAACAGATGAATTCGCAGAAAGAGACACAGAAGTCGCTGTGTCATTCAAACTTCTCAATGGACCGGGAAAACTGCTACAGAAAGTACCGATGGGAGAGAAAAACACAGACCTCATCATGCAGGCTGAGAAAGCAATGGAAACACTTGCCTTTGACAGAAGTACTTTCACATCCGGCCACATAACCTGCTCCATCGAGAATCCCTTCACGGATAGAGACATCATCGTCCACATGTCCGGGGCGACTGAAGAGAACGCGGCACTTGGCTTACTGAAGAATGCAGAGGCAGTTTTTGCAAAGGGTTCTGACAAAGCAGATCTTGGACCTGTAGAATCATTTCCCGTCGGATTTCTGAGAATGGATGTCTGGACAGAAATCGAAGGTGTCGTGATCAGGACTATCAGAACATTCGAGAACTTCCCGCTCTCTTTTAAAGGAAAGACAAGCGATGATATCGAAGAGAGAAGAAAAGAAGCGTGGCGCTATCTGTCTCTCTATGGAGAAGGCAATGCCAATCGTGCCATGGCTTTGCTTTTCACCAATGGCGATAAAGATGAAATAGAAAAAATCCTACGTGCACAGCTTGATTTCATCAACAATCGCAGCGACTGTTCTGATTTCTATATCTCATACTTTCCCTTTATGATCAGGCATTTCTCCTCTTCCGGACTTATCAGGAAGGAAACACTGAAGGATATGGAAGAATGCCTCCTCTCCTTCAGATACTGGCATGATGAGCCCGGCAATGATGCCATGTGGTTCTGGAGCGAAAACCATGCACTCATGTTCCATATCTCTGAGCTCATTGCAGGAGAGATGTATCCTGGTAGAATCTTCACAAACAGCGGTATGACAGGAAAAGAGAAACAGGAAAAAGCTCTTTCCATGCTGCGGCCATGGTTCGAAACATTCTTCCGTGAAGGTTTCACAGAATGGAACAGCCCTCCATACCTTCCTATTGATATTCTTGGTTTTGCTTCTCTCTATGCACAGACTGAGAACAGCGAGATGAAGGAAAATGCCAGAAAAGCACTAGAATATGTCTTCCGGCTTCTGGCAATAACAAGCTATGATGGGATCTTCAGTACGACAAGCGGAAGGACCTACCTCAAAGAACTGATGGGCAACTATTCGAACTGTCCTTCATTCATCAACTGGATCGGTTACGGAATCGGAAATGAGTCCCATGCAGGAAAAGGGTCTGTGCCTGTTCTGATGAGCGGTTATACCCCTGAAGATGAGAATCTGCGCTATCATAGGATAGAAGAAGGCAAAGCACTCTCCTGGAAATCGACTCACGGTTACAAAGGATATGCAGATGTTACTGTCTACAAGACATCCGGTTATCTGCTTTCGGCAGCCAACGACTTCAATCCTGGCAGAAGAGGATTCCAGGAGGACGTGATTCATGCTGTTCTGGGGGCAGAAGCCCATGTCTGGATCACACATCCTGGTGAATTCGCTCTCTATGGGCAGGCAAGACCATCATACTGGGCGGGTTCAGGTACACTGCCAAGAGCAAACCAGTACAAAGGATTTGCATCTGTCATCTGGAGTGTAAGCGAGGAGCATCCCGTTGATTTCACACATGCCTACTTCCCTGTCTTCGCTTTCAAGCGTGCGGAAATAAGAGATGGCTGGGCATTTGCAGAGAATGCCAATGGCGGCCTGATCGCAGTCACAGCTGCTGAAGGTATCACGCTGACTGAAACCGGACCGAACAGGGAAAGAGAACTCACAAGTCCAGGAAAGAAGAATATATGGATAATAAGATGCTCTGATATCTGGAAAGAAGGAAGTTTTGAAGCATTTGCCTCACGCCTTCTCTCCACCAGTCTGGAATATGATATGGATAAACTCACATATTCATTCAACGATTCAGAATATGGCGTCATCAAAGGCTGCTGGGACCACACACTCTGTGTGAACGGGCAGGACGAGAACTACAAGGGTTTCACACCATCAGGGACTGTCACAATTGAGAATATAGAATAAAAAGGGAGATATTCATGAACAACGCAATCAGAAACAAGCTGGAAACGCTCATCAAAGGTTTTCTGCCAGTGCTTTACCAGGAAGATGATCCTGACTACGTATCAGGAAAATTCGCACCCGGTATCGAAGGCAGAGAGAAATACAGATACTGGGAATGGACTCAGGGCGTAGGGCTTTTCGGGCTCTGGAAGCTTTTCGAGAAGACAAAAGATGATAAATATCTGCAGATGCTCACATCTTATTTCGATGAGAGAATCAAACAGGGGCTGCCGGGAAAGAATGTAAATACAATGGCTCCGATTCTCACACTGGAATATCTTGGCGAATACCTCAAGAGAGATGACTATCTGGATATCGCAAGAGAATGGACAGCATGGCTTTACGAAGGAGGACTCCCACGTACACCGGAGGGAGGATTCCAGCATAGGACAACAGATGATGTCAATGAAGGAGAACTGTGGGACGATACTCTGATGATGAGTGTCCTGCCTCTGGCCAATATGGGACGCATTGATGGGAAGAAAGAGTACATTGAGGAATCAATCTATCAGTTCCTCCTTCATATCGAGCAGCTGGCAAATCCCATCACAGGACTCTGGTACCATGGCTACTCCTACAAGAGAAAGGACCATTTCGCTGCCGCTTATTGGGGCAGAGGCAACAGCTGGGCAACAATAGCACTTCCTCTCTTCGACGAGATAGTCAGCCTTGATCCGGGCCTCAGGCAGTATATCTCTGTAGTACTGACAAGGCAGGTCGAGGCCATCGGAAAGCTTCAGGACGAGTCAGGGCTCTGGCATACGCTTCTTGACCATGAGGATTCATACCTTGAATCAAGCTGCACTGCAGGTTTCGGGTATGGAATCCTGCTTGGCATCAGGCTTTCGCTTCTTGATCCGAAGTACAAGACGATAGCAGAAAAGGCATTACCGGCCGTCATGGAACAGATTGATGACGACGGTATTCTCCAGCTCTGTTCTTATGGAACACCAATGGGAAGAGAAAGCCAGGACTGGTATAAGGAGATACCTATCCATCCAATGCCCTATGGACAGGCGATGGCAATGCTCTTTTTAATTGAAGCATTGGACGACAATCTATGAAAAATAAAGGCCTTTATATAATTTCAGCCGCGCTGATGGTCATCCTGGGTGTCAGCGATGCACTGCGCGGCATATTCACACCGTTGTTCACCTCCGTCTTCGGCTTTGACATGTCTCAAGTCGGAGTGATTGTATCAGCAAGCTATCTGGGGAATCTTATCTGTCTACTCTTTGGTGGCATGATTCTCGACAAAATCGGCAGAAAGAAAGCAATGGCATTCTTCATCATTGCATTAGCTCTCGCTGAGCTTCTTCTGCTTTTAGGAAGCAATTATGCTATCCTCGTCTTCGGTTTCTTCCTTGCCCTTGGAATTTCTACCCTGCTGAATACGACCATCAATCTGATTTCCGATTCGTTCTCTGCCACAAGAAGCCTGATGCTTCTCAATGCTCTCTTCTTCCTGCAGGGAATCGGCACATCCGGCAGCCAGCTCATTCTCTCTCGATACTCTTCCAGCATCACTGTCTGGAATGGGGTTCTCATTGCGATGGCTGTCCTTCTGATCCCGCTTGCAATCCTTGTGATGAGGATGAAAGAAGAAAAGAGAGAGGATAAAGCTGAAGGGAGAACCATTACCGACAGTACAGGCAAGATGCAGACTGGCATGATAGCTCTCATAGCTCTCACACTTGGTCTTTATCTCATTGCAGAGCACGGTATAACGAATTACATAATCATGTATGGTACAAGCTATCTCCAGATAAGCGCAGCAGAAGCAGGACTTGCGCTCTCACTCTACAGTGCAGGCTTGATGATAGGCCGTCTCGTGCTTGGTACTGTCGTGGACAGAATCGGCGCAGAGAAGATGATCTTCCTCTCACTTGTGATTGCCACACTCGTAGCAATTGCCACATTCGCAACTTCTGTGCTTACCCTGCTCTTTATCGTCGGGCTGGCGATTTCAATCGTCTATCCGACAACTGTCTCTCTTGTAAGAAAGCATGCACCAATCTCACTCGGAGCACGGGCCACAACAATAGCCGTAAGCGCTGCCAGCATACTCGATGTCATATTCAATGCTGTATTCGGGAAAGCAATCGACAGCTTCGGCTACGGACGGACAATGCCCGTTCTCTGCATAGCGCTTGCCGCCTCCGCACTGCTGATGATTCTCGTTATTCCAAAAGGGAAAAGACAGCAGTAACGCTGTCACGGATGCTGATAGTACCGGAATGATATTCTGTTCCGGTGCTGCCAGCGGCAGCATAAAGCTTCGGCTGATAAAGAGAAGGCAAAGCGGAATCAGTACTGGAAAGCGAGAGAAGATTACCAAGCATATAGCCTGCGGCAGTAGCATAGACTGAGGCTTTGCTTATAGCATCCTCCACCGCCAATGACCTGGCTTTTATCTCGGCAGTTGCTGTATCACGGCAGCCAGGAGTAAGAGAAGAGATTGTGATTCCATCAAGACTGCTGAGGCTTTCAATCACATCTCCGACAATCTCTGTGTCGTAAAGGACTACGCTTATCCTCTCTACAGCCCTCTGCCCTTCCTCTTTCTCAACTCCATCACTATAAGAATAAACAGGATAAAGCGAGAATCCTGATGTCATCACATCATCCTCTTCCACGCCATATGATGAGGAAAGAATGGAAACAGCCTTGTTTATCATGCCGGAAACAACAGCCCTGGCCTCTCCACTCGTGTGTCCCGTGTACTCTGCCGCGATATCGACAGTGATCATATCAGGAATGGCATGGACAACAGCCTCCCCAGAGACAGTTATTGTCGGGCCTTCCATGCTCTGGCAGGAAGAGAAACACAGGACGCAGGCAAGAATGAAGGCTATCGCTTTCATATTCCCGCCCTCAGTTTCATTTCCGGATGAGATTCTGCATAGCGCATGAAGAAGCCAATAGCCATCATCATGATACCGTTATCATAAATACCTGTTCCCATATCACGGATGACATCCTCTACCGGAACCTCTATCACATCAATCGTTTCATTAGGATCAAGAGACTGGCCTGCCTTCTTCTCAAGATCTGTAACAAGGAAGAAAGACTGCCTGTTGGACATGAAGGCATTGTTGGGGCAGACATTTCCAAGCCGTGTGAAAGTGCCAGCGATACCGGTCTCTTCCATCATCTCTCTTCTGGCTGCTGTTATATCCTCTTCTCCTTCCTCCACAAGGCCTGCAGGAAATTCTCTGGTGACTGACTCTGATCCATGGCGGAACTGCTCTTCCATGATGAAATACGGCACTCCATCCTTCAGGAACCAGGGAATAGCGACAACCCAGTCTGGCGATTTTATTTCCACAAATGTGCCTTTTCTGCCATCTTCAGCTTCACGTTCTGCTGTCACAACATCAAAGATGTGACAATCGAGAACCTTTTTCTTAGAGAGAGTCTTCCAGATGAGCGACTGATTCATTTGTTTTTCCTTGACGGGCAGTTGGATGTACAATGTGCGCAAGCAGAAGGTGCACACTGTGACGTACCAAGATATGATGTATCACGGCTGGTTGAGCAAGCAGTGCCATTATTGATTTCATTGGCAATTCTCTTAAGTGCTTCTGCAGAAGGATGCACACCAGGTTCTGCAATCCACTCCTTACCGGCATCTTCTGCATCAGGAAGTCCCGCCTCCATAGGAATAGCACCAAGGAATGGCACATGCATATCCTGACACATCTTCTTACCGCCACCCTTGCCGAATATAGGAATCTCATGATTGCAATACGGGCAGATAAGACCTGACATATTCTCCACAACACCGATAATGGCAACGCCAAGCTTGCGTGAGAAATTAACGCTTCTTCTCGCATCAAGCACAGCAACTTCCTGCGGTGTTGTCACAATAATCGATCCGGTGAGTTCAGGGATGGACTGGCAGATTGTCAGCTGCTCATCACCAGTTCCAGGAGGGGTATCAATGAGAAGATAGTCCAGTTCTCCCCAGTCCACATCGGACAGGAACTGCCTGATTGCACTGTTCTTAAGGCTTCCTCTCCAGATTACAGGAGAATCCGGGTCCTCGAGAGCAAAAGCCAAAGACATGACCTTCAGATTCTCTCTCGGCTGAACAGGTATGAAAGTGTGCCCATCCTCACTTGTAAGCTCTGCATCCTTGCAGCCGAACATAACAGCAACATTGGGTCCATGAAGATCTGTATCAAGAACACCAACCCTGCATCCCATATCGACGAGAGCATTGGCAAGATTTACAGTGACAGTAGTCTTTCCGACACCACCCTTACCGCTCATAATCATGATCTTACGGCCTATCCTATCCATTCTCTCACGGATACGCAGGCTCTGTGCCTCATATTCATCCATCTGATTCTCAGCCATAATATTTCTCCACATGTGAATATAACACAGAAATATGAAAAAGACTGCTTCTAGGAATAAAGAAAGAGCATACTGCGGAAGACATTTCAGATAATGCTGGTTCCGCAGCATCTCCTGTATTCATCTTTTTGCTGCCAAGGAATCCTTTGGCAGCATCTTCTGTCAGGACTCAAGATAAAGCGTAACAATCTCGTATGGCTTGAATGTACGTTCAAGGCTATCGCCAGAAGCAAGCAGATGCGGATTCCGTTCCAGAAGATCTGTTTCAGAAATCCTGTAACTCCTGTCAAAGGACAATCTGCATTCTGTCCTCATTCCATATGCCTCGTAGACACGAAGCACAATTGCTTTCCCGTCCTCAGAACGCTTTATGGTATCAATGATGACGTTATCATGGTCAGAAAAGGCAAAAGACCAGGAACAGGGATCTTCTCTTTTCAGAATATAAAGAGGCCTTGTCAGATCTTCCTTCTCCATCACAGTCCTTCCTTCTCTCCATGTTCCTGCATGAGGGAAGATTGAATATGTGAATTCATGATGTCCTCTATCCGCATTTTCCGCGGGAGATGTACCGGATTTAAGCAGAGAAAGCGTCATAACACCATCTTTCACACTGAATCCGTAACGTGAATCTGCAAGAAGCGATACGCCATAACCAGGTTCAGATAGGTCACTCCATCCCAGTGCAGGCACTTCAAACTGAGCAGAATCCCAATCAGTGCTTGAAGTCGCGGACCGTGTTACTGAACCGAACTGAATACCATAGTCAGCACTATATGAATGAACATCAACAGGGAACTCGGCCTTTACAAGGAGATGGTCTCCATCCCAGTTGAGCGAAGAGATGAAATCAACGCGCCGCGTATGAGCATAGAATACAATGTGCTGGACAAGACATGATGAGAGAGACTTTCTGGTAACCTCAAGAACAGCTCTCAGCGGTCCGTTCTCAACTATCTTCACTTCCCCAATGCACTCCCATGGATATGGTTTTTCCCGGTAATACTCTTCTGTGTTCCAGTTATCGAAACGGAGCGGACGGTCTTCATAGGAGATGATTGAATTGCCTTTTCCGCCTTCTTTGATAACCTCTCTGGCACATTCTTTATCAAAAAGCGAGGAAATACATCCGTCAGCGTCTATCGTCACTCTATAATAACGCGTCTCAAAACAAGAAGCATTCCCTTGCAGGACATCAGAGTCAGGCTTGCAGTTCCCTGCCAGAGTTTTTATACCATAAGGGGGGACATCTTCTGCCAGATAAAGATATTTACCATCATAAGTCTGCTGCCCTTCACAGCAGGCAACAGGTTCTCCAGAAACCAGAAGAGACGTGCGGATGTGGCTTGTAGTATTCACTACAGCAGGAAGACTTCCAGAAGACAGAGAAGCAAGCGATGCTGCGATGATAGATCTATCTTCCGCAGCAGCTTCCTCATACTCTTTGAAGGCTTCCTCGTAGACTTCATCGATTGCGCTTCCCGGAAGGATATCGTGGAACTGATTGAGAAGAATCGTTTTCCACACTCTCTCCAGCTTCGCTTCCGGCCATTCGATTGAAGAGATGGCTGCCAGGGCTTCGGCATCATGGGTAAGATCCTCAATCACTCTGTTCCATTTCTTCTCCTCAGAGATGCTTGTGAGTGTTCCTCTGTGATATTCAAAGTAAAGTTCTCCAGTCCAGACGGGAGGTCTCTTGAGCAGTTTTCCCTCAAGGCATGTGAAAAAATCATGAGCACTTGTCATTACAGTTCTGGGACAGGAAGCAATTGAATGCTGTAAGCGTTTCGTGTTCTCCAGCATCTCATATGTCGGGCCGCCGCCTCCATCGCCATAGCCAAAGCAGGTAAGCACATCTTCTGTGACATCTTTATCCTGAAACCGCTGCCAGGTACCCATTATCTGAGAAGCATCCTGCGCTCCGTTATATGTCGTTCTGAAATCCATACCACGATGAGAACTGTCATAGTTTCTGGTTGATATGAAATATGAGAGGACCTCGCTGCCATCAATACCCCGCCATGAAAAGATGTCATAAGGGAAAATATGAGTATCGCTCCAGCTGATTTTCGTGGTCATGAAATACCTGATCCCAGCTTTCTTCATAATCTGCGGAAGATTGCCATTGAATCCAAAAGCATCAGGAAGCCAGAGAATTTCCGATTCAGGGGCTTCCAAGACAGATGATATATAGCGCTTACCATAGACAAGCTGCCTGACAAGAGATTCACCGGAAGCAAGAACGGAATCGCTCTCCAGCCACATTCCTCCCTCGGCTTCCCACCGGCCTTCTCTGATTCTTTCCTTTATTCTGGAGAAGATGTCAGGGCGCTGTTCCCTGATGAACTCATAAAGCTGCGGCTGTGTCAGCAGAAAGCGGAAATCAGGGTAATGATCCATCAGATTAAGTGCTGTAAGAGCACTTCTGACAGCTTTCTCCTTCGTCTGTCTCAGCGGCCATCTCCATGCGACATCGATATGGGTACTGCCAACTGAATGCACAGTAATCCCGCTTTCTCTCTGCTTTGACATATACAAGGCAAGAGTGGCTCTGGCTGCAGGCACACTCTCATCAAGAAGAGAGAGAGAACGAGTATCGAGAACATCAATTGCATCCTCAAGAGCCCTGAATGCCCTGACCCGTTCCTCGTCATTCTTTTCCAGAAGATCAGCCGCCTCGAAGATATTCTTCATGTCAAAAAGAAGTTCCATGACAGGAAAAGAAGGGACAGCGGATTGAAGCGAGAAGAAACTGGTACGGCCACCACGGCTGTTCACATAGGCATAGAAACCTAAATCAAAAGGTTTATCATCACAGCACTCACTGAGAACAACCATATTATGATTCACATCCATTGTTGCACGTAGTTCACCGTCAAGATAGACAAGAACCTGAGGATTATCTGTACTCCATCGCACAGTAGAATCTGTACGAAGCAGAATCGCCAAAGGCTTATCGGGCCGGGAAGAAATGCGGCATTTAAAAAGCTGATGGCAATCGGAGCCACCCCAGGTATCACCACATTCAAAACCATGCCAATCTGCCCCAAGAGGCGGGAATGTCTCAGGAATCCCATACCCTGTCAAAGCTGTCTCTACCCCCGTGCAATCCTCTCTCTCGCGGAAGGCAGCTTCTTCAAGATAATTAATGATGGCCTGTATCCTGTTTCTTCTATCCTTCATTCTTAAAGTCCTTGGGAAACAAAGCCCCTGTTTTCAAATCCTGTCGTATCGACAACTTCGATATCCTTTGTGAAAACACCTTCAGCCTTATCGCAGAAGACGGCTGCACAATCCTCCATCAGAAGGTTGTCAACCCCTGTGATATAGAACGCAGAAGAGCCATGGCTGATGACCTCTGTGCCCTCTCCTGGACGGTAGTCATAAAGCCCCTTCTCCCATTTCGTAGTTGTTTTCATCTCAATGCGTACATTGCGCAGCTTTATATTCTTCACCTTATGATTTCCATGGATGAACAAACCATTCTCTCCGGAAGCGAAGATATTCTCGAACACAACATTCTCTATAGTTCCGGATTCCTTATCAGGAACCCTGTTGATTGAGGTGATTGCAATCGGTTCTGCAGTTCCCCACCAGCAAGGAGCAAAGCGCCTTGTCTCAATAATGATATCGGAGAAAATCGCGTTCTTTACCGAACCGCCATCTCTTATCTGGATTGAGATGGCTCTGTTAGTACCGGAAATCGTGACGCCATGCACGACAATGTTCTTGAAGTCTCCGGTACCTTCCGTTCCGATCTTAAGAGCCGCAGATGTGGATTTGAGCGTGCAATCAGCAATGACAATATTCTCTGTAGGACCATATTCCATATTTCCAGCTGAACTCTTGAGACAGATACAGTCATCTGCAGCTTCAACATGGCAGCCAATGATTCTCACATTTGCAGAATGGTCGGGATCAATACCATCTGAATTAGCAACATCAAGAGGATTGAGTATCCTGATATGACTGATCAGCACGTCATAGCATCCGGCCGGATGGAGTGTCCAGAATGGTGCATTCCTGAGTGTGATGTCACGGACTGTCACATGGGAGCATTTCTCAAGATAAATCATCGTCGGCCGCGGATAGAAATCACCGGTGACATAGTACTGAGAGACACGGCGGACGAAAGCATAGCAGTTCCCATCGATTTCTCCATCTCCAGAAATTGCAATGTCCTCAGCATCATAGGCATATATGAATGCATAGGATGGTTTAAGTGTCACTGGTGTACCTGCAATTGACACTCCTTCATCCTTTCTGCCTTCATTCGGATGGAAATAGTCCTCCAACACAGGAGTCGCAAGCAGCTTCGAGCCACGGACAACATGAAGGTCTACACCATCTTTCAGTATTATAGATGATGCGAGATACACCCTCGCTCCATCCAGAACGACCCGCCCACCACCATTTCCTGAAGCGGTATCAATAGCTTTCTGAATACTGCCAGCATCATCGGTTCTGCCATCCCCGGCAGCACCATAATCGAGAACATTGTAATCCATAGTCCCCTCCTTGTTTATCTTTCATCCTACATCTTCATTGCTGAAGCCCCTTTTTGCAAGCGAAGGCGAAGAAAAAAGATTATAAACGGAAAAAAAGGGCTGTTGAACCGACTTCCCTATCTCTGGTATATTCTGAAATTGAAACCTTATATGGTACAGGAGTGTTATATGTTGACAATGTTGACAAATATGCCAAAAGACGTACTGGTCCAGCAGATCAAAGACGGTCTTGTACTCCTGGTGCTCGGTATGGGTACGGTTTTCATCTTCCTTGTCATCCTGATCTTCGCCTCCAAAATGATGAGCAAGATCATCATGAATATGGAGAAGAACCGCCATGGCGCCGCAACAGAGCAGGTACAGGCAGTTTCATCAGTACAGGTCCAGCAGAAAGCCTCAGCTCCACAGGGAGATGATGCAGCTGTCGCCGCAGCAATAGCAGCTGCATACGACAGATCAAGGAATTGAAAAAGGGGTTCAGAAAAATGAGCAAGAAGAAAGTCGACTTTATGTGCACCGCGTTCCGCGATGGCTTCCAGTCAGTTTATGGTGCACGTGTTTTCACAAAGGATTTCATGCCAGCAGTTGCAGCTGCAAGAGAAGCCGGTATTACACATTTCGAAGCAGGTGGCGGTGCAAGATTCCAGTCTCTTTATTTCTATACAAATGAAGATGCCTTCGACATGATGGATGAGTTCAGACGCGTAGCAGGTCCAGATGCAAATCTTCAGACTCTTGCACGTGGTGTAAATGTCGTAGGACTCGACTCACAGCCAAGAGATGTAATCAAGCTTCATGCACAGCTTTTCAAGAAGCATGGTATGACAACAATCAGGAACTTTGATGCACTCAATGATGTAAACAACCTCATCGACAGCGGCAGGGCAATCCATGAAGCAGGACTCAAGCATGAAGTCACTGTTACAATGATGAGCCTTCCTGAGGGTGTCACAGGTGCCCACACACCAGAGTTCTATGAAAGAATCCTCCGCGAAATCCTCGATGCAGGAATTCCTTTCGATTCCGTCTGTTTCAAGGATGCTTCCGGTACATCCACACCACACAACGTATATGAGACTGTCAAGAAAGCAAGAAAGCTTCTTGGACCGAATGTGAAGATTGTTTTCCACTCCCATGAGACAGCTGGTGTATCAATCGCACAGTATATGTCCGCCCTCGATGCAGGCGCTGACAGCATTGACCTTTCAATGTCACCATGCTCCGGCGGAACATGTCAGCCAGATATCCTCACGATGTGGCATGCATTCAGAGGCACAGATTACACACTCGACCTCGATATCAACAAGGTTCGCGAAGCAGAGAAAGTCTTCGAGAACTGCATGGCAGACTACTTCCTGCCTCCAGAGGCAACAGCAGTCAACCCTGAAATCCCGTTCTTCCCGCTTCCAGGCGGAGCTCTTACAGCTAACACACAGATGCTTAGAGACAACGGCCTGATGGATAAGTATCCACAGATTGTTGAAGCTATGGGTGAAACAGTCGCAAAGGGTGGCTTCGGTACATCTGTAACTCCTGTTTCCCAGTTCTACTTCCAGCAGGCATTCAACAATGTTATGTTCGGACCTTGGAAGAAGTTCGCAGAGGGTTATGGCAAGATGGTTCTCGGCTATTTCGGCAAGACTCCATGCCCACCAGATCCAGAGGTTGTAAAGCTTGCTTCTGAGCAGCTCCACCTTGAGCCTACAAAAGAGAAGTGTGTTGATATCAACGACAGAGATCCGAAGAAAGGCGTAGAAGCTGCAAAGAAGATGCTTGAAGAAGCTAATCTTCCTATCACAGATGAGAATATCTTCATTGCAGCCGCATGTAAGGAAAAGGGTATCCTCTACCTCACAGGCAAGGCAAAGGTGAACGGTGTCAGACTCAAGAGTGAGATGAAGAAGGAAGAGGAAGCAAAGAAGGCAGCAGCAGCTCCAGCTCCAAAAGCCGGTGGAAATGGTAGCTATACAGTTTCTGTCAACGGACGCACATATGGTGTTCAGCTCCAGAACGGTACAGCAACAGTCAATGGAGTGGCTTATCCTTACACAATTGCTGATGGGATCCAGGCAGCCACTGCTCCTCAGGCAGCTCCAGCCCCACAGGCTCAGCCAGTTGTAACAGGTTCTGAGGTTGTCACAGCTCCAATGCCAGGCCTTGTCCTCCGCATCAACGTCAAAGTCGGTGACACAGTGAAGAAAGATCAGGTTCTCATGGTCATGGAAGCTATGAAGATGGAGAACGAAATCTACGCTCCTTGCGATGGTGTTGTATCTTCAATCCCTGTTTCTCAGGGCCAGCAGCTCCAGTCCGGTGAGACTCTTCTGACAATTGGCGGTGTTGTAAGCGCAGCTCCAGCTCCACAGCCGGCTCCTGTACAGGCAGCCCCTGCTCCTCAGGCAGCTCCAGCTCCGCAGGCTCAGCCAGTTGTAACAGGTTCTGAGGTTGTCACAGCTCCAATGCCGGGCCTTGTCCTCCGCATCAACGTCAAAGTCGGTGATGCTGTGAAGAAAGATCAGGTGATTATGGTCATGGAAGCTATGAAGATGGAGAATGAGATCTACGCTCCTTGCGATGGTGTCGTATCCTCAATCCCTGTTTCTCAGGGCCAGCAGCTCCAGTCCGGCGAGACTCTCCTGACAATCGGCGGTGTTGTAAGCGCAGCTCCTGCTCCACAGCCGGCTCCAGTACAGGCAGCTCCGGCTCCTCAGGCAGCTCCGGTACAGGCTGCCCCTGCTCCACAGCCACAGGCAACAGGTGCAGGAACAACAATCGAAGCTCCAATGCCGGGCCTTGTTCTCCGCTTCAATGTCAAAGTCGGTGACACTGTGAAGAAAGATCAGGTTCTCATGGTCATGGAAGCTATGAAGATGGAAAATGAGATCTACTCACCATGCGATGGCACTGTGCAGCAGATTCTCGTAAACCAGGGCGATCAGCTCCAGTCCGGTGCTACGCTGATGGTTATCGCTTAAGAGGTTAAAGAATATGGAAGCTATTATAAATGGTCTCCGCCAGCTCTGGACATCTACAGGAATCTTCGGGTTCCTGTATCCAGATCAGCTGGTAGCTATGTGGGGAGATAAAGCAGGAGATGCTGGTGCTATCGGTATTGGCTGCGCTATCATGATCCTGGTTGGATTCCTCCTCTTATATCTTGGAATCAAGAAAGGATTCGAGCCACTGTTGCTGATTCCTATCGCAATGGGCTGTATTCTTTCGAATATTCCATCTGCGTTCATCGCAGCCGTCGATCCAACATCAGGCGATGCAGGATTCATCAAGATTCTCTACGATGCAGGCATTGAATCAGGGCTCTTCCCTGTTCTGATCTTCATGGGTGTCGGTGCTATGACAGACTTCGGACCGCTTATTGCAAACCCGAAGACACTCCTGTTAGGAGCTGCAGCCCAGCTTGGTATCTTCACGGCTCTCATCGGAGCTCTTCTCCTGTCATTCATTCCGGGAATCAACTTCAACCTGAACGTTGCTTCTTCAATCGGAATCATCGGTGGTGCTGATGGACCTACCGCAATCTACGTGACAAGCCGTCTTGCTCCTGAGTATCTTGGTTCTATCGCTGTTGCTGCTTACTCATATATGGCACTGGTACCTATCATCCAGCCACCTATCATGAAAGCACTCACAACAGAGAAGGAAAGAAAGATCAGAATGCAGCAGCTCAGACCAGTTTCAAAGACCGAGAAGATCATCTTCCCAATCATGGTCATCACAATCTGCGCAATCCTTCTGCCTTCTGCATGTCCGCTCATCGGAGCTCTGATGTTCGGAAACCTTGCAAAAGAATGCGGAGTCATCAATCGTCTCAGCGATACTATGCAGAATGCTCTGATGAATACTGTCACAATCTTCCTTGGTCTCTCCGTAGGCTCGAAGATGGCTGCAGACAAGTTCCTCAACCTTGAGACGCTGGGAATCCTTGTTCTTGGAATGGTTGCATTCGGAGTCGGAACAGCAGGCGGTGTTCTTCTTGGAAAACTGATGAACAAGCTCGATCCGAAGCACCCTGTCAATCCTCTCATCGGATCTGCAGGTGTTTCCGCAGTTCCAATGGCTGCACGTGTATCAAGCAAGGTCGGACAGGAAGCAGATACACAGAACTTCCTTCTCATGCATGCTATGGGACCGAACGTATCCGGAGTTATCGGATCTGCAGTTGCTGCAGGTGTCCTGATTTCCGTTGTTCCAACAATGATGGCTGCTTTTGCATAAGCAAATCCATGATTATGACGGGTCGTTTAAAAGCGGCCCGTTTTTCTTTTCTTCACACTTTTCAATCTGTTCATTTTCCCAAGCAACTGAAAACTGTATCATATACCCATGTGCTGGATACTATTAGTCATCATTCTTCTCATCCTTTTTTATCTTTGGTCTGCATGTCTTCCTCTCTACCATGAAAAGACAGAAAAGCTTATTTCCGATGAATCAAAATGCTTCGATCCCGGCTGCAAATCGATAGTAATCAGACAAGATTCTGGAAAAGCTGTGCTGATGATTCATGGTTACCCCACTACTCCGGCAATGTACAGATATGCGGCAGAGAGGCTGAGAGAAGCAGGCTGGGACGTGTATGCACCTCTCATTCCGTCATTCGGGACTGACTGGCATGATTTCGAAAAAACAAATTTCTCATCATGGTACGCATGGATAGAAGGCTATTACAGAAATCTGCGGAAAGAATACAGCACTGTCTGTGTAATCGGTACATCAATGGGCGGGGCAATGGCCCTGAAGCTTGCAGAGAGAGAAAAGCCTGATGCGATTGTCACAGTTGGCGCGCCGGTGGTTTATAATTCACTTTTCCGCGATTATGTCATCACAGACTGGATTTCCTATCTTGGCAGAATCATCGCTCTATTCATCCCTTCGCTTGGTGCTGGCATAGTGAAAGGAAAACCAGAAAGCAACGATGGAAATGAAGAATGGCTTGGATACAAAGGACAGTTCCCCCGCCAGGGAGTATCGCTGATCTGGAATCTGAAAGCCATCAGAAAAAACCTGGCTATCATCACATCTCCAGTTCTTTCCATCCATGACAAAGGCGACAGGACCGTTCCGTTTGCAAATCAGGGGATTATCAGGAGAGAAATAAAAGCTGAAGCTGAATTCATCGTTACGGAAATGGGAGAAGAATGCCATCATACTCATCATGCTCTTCTCATGTACCATTCGGTGCAGGCAGAACTAATGGATAAAATCATAGCATTTCTATCCAGTCATACCCTATGATATAATATGCAGCGGAGGACTTATGTCGGGTAAAAGAGAGAATCATATCTCATGGGATGAATACTTCATGGGAATTGCAGTATTGTCATCACTGCGGTCAAAAGATCCGAACACACAAGTCGGGGCTTGCATCGTATCCCCGGAGAAGAAAATCGTAGGAGTCGGTTATAATGGATTCCCTACCGGATGTTCAGATGATGATCTTCCATGGGAACGTGAAGGAGAATGGCTGGAAACGAAATATCCATATGTCTGCCATGCAGAACTCAATGCCATACTGAACTCAACCATTGCTAATCTCAAAGGAGCAACGCTCTATGTGGCCCTCTTCCCTTGCAATGAGTGTGCAAAAGCCATCATACAGTCAGGAATCAAGAAGATCATCTATCTTTCAGATAAATACGAGACCTCTGATTCCACTCTTGCAAGCAAGAAGATGCTCAGAGAAGCCGGAATATCTTTTGAAAAGCTTGAAACAGAAAGAAAGGAAATAACACTCTCCCTCAGCGTCAAAGCCTGATGCTGAGAAAAGAACGGAAATAGCAAGACTTCTTGGTATAAAGCGGATATGTGGTACAATGAAACATGAGCGGTGATGTAAAAGCTTCAAATTGCAGGTAAGCATTAAAGGGCATGTAAAGAGGTGAAGCATTCTGCATCAAAGCCAGAAGCTCTATCTTCTGTTCTCAGCTGGGATAGAGTCATTCACAAGTTGGTATCACGGCCTGTGGCTTAGCGGCCAACCAGAAAATTTCCTGGGAGGAACTGATGAAGTTCACAGTCAATAATATCGTTTGCACAGAAGACAGAGATACCACCCTTCTTGATTATCTGAGGAATACACTGAATCTGACGGGAACGAAGGATGGATGTTCAGAAGGTGCATGCGGGGCTTGTTCCGTCATCATCAATGGCAAGCTGAGGAAAGCATGCAAGGAAAAGCTTTCCAGACTCGATGGTGCTGAAATCATAACAATCGAAGGACTCACAGAAAGAGAGAAGGATGTCTATACCTATGCATTTTCCGACAGCGGTGCTGTGCAATGCGGTTTCTGTACTCCAGGCATGGTCATGGCTGCAAAAGCTTTATTAGATGATAACGACAATCCAACCAGCGATGAGATAAGAAAAGCCCTGAGAGGGAACATCTGCAGATGTACAGGATACGTGAAGATTGAGGATGCCATACACCTTGCTGCAAAGCTCTTCAGATCCGGCGCTGCTGTACCAGTCGTGAATATGAACCCGTCCCTGTCCGGGAATATGGCAAGAATAGATGTCAGGGAGAAAATTCTCGGAACAGGCATCTATACCGATGATATACGGATTGAAGGCATGCTTTATGCCTCCGCACTCCGGTCACCATACCCTCGCATAAGACTCAAAGACATCGATACAAGCGAAGCTGAGAAAACTGAAGGCTTTGTTGCCATCATACAGGCCAAGGATGTTCCTAACAATATCCACGGACATCTGATACAGGACTGGCCAGTACTCATAGCACCAGGAGAGACCACAGCATATACAGGAGATGCTCTATGCATTGCTGTAGCAGAAAGCGAAGAAGCCCTGACCAGAATCAAAGAAGCTATCAGAATCGATTATGAGAAGCTTGATGGTGTATTCACTCCAGAAGATGCACTGAAGGAGACAATCCAGGTCCATGAAGGACACTCGAATGTGATGGACCATGAGCATATATCGAGAGGAAATGCGGCAGAAGCAATAGCCGCTTCTGCATATATCGTGGATGAAATCTATACTACACCATTCACAGAACACGCTTTCATGGAACCAGAATGTGCTGTAGCGATTCCGGAGAACGATGGAGTCCTGGTCTATGCTTCCGACCAGTCTGTCTACGATGACCAGCGTGAAATCGCAAGGATGCTGAAGCTTCCAAAGGAAAAAGTACGAGTGCATGCAACTCTTGTCGGAGGAGGGTTCGGCGGAAAGGAAGATATGTCTGTTCAGCATCATGCAGCACTTGCAGCCTGGCTTCTGAAGAGACCCGTCAAAATGAAGCTGTCGCGACAGGAAAGCCTGGAAGTACATCCGAAGCGGCATCCGATGAGAATACATATAACGTTGGGTGCTGACGAAAATGGCCTCATCAAAGGAGCTAAAGCTGAAATTCTTGCAGATACTGGTGCATATGCCTCTCTTGGCGGCCCTGTACTGCAGAGAGCCTGCACGCATGCTTCGGGCCCATACAACTTCCAGAATTTCGAAGTAGACGGCAAGGCAATGTATACGAATAATGTCCCCGCCGGAGCTTTCAGAGGCTTCGGAGTCACACAGTCATGTTTTGCGATGGAAGCTGCAATGGATGAGATGGCAGCAAAAGCCGGGCTTGATCCTTTCGAGATAAGAAGGCGTAATGTCCTACATCCGGGAGATACGATGCCGAATGGCCAGATTGCCTCTCCTGATACCGGAATCGCAGAATGTCTTGAAGCTGTTCGCGAAGCTTATTATTCCTCCGTTAGAACAGGTATTGCCCTGGCCATGAAGAACAGCGGAGTCGGTGTCGGAGTACCGGATCCGGGCCGATGCACGCTCTCTATAGAGAAAGGAAAGATACATATCAGATCATCAGCCGCCTGTATGGGACAGGGAATCGGCACCGTAATGCTGCAGATAGCAGCAGCAGTTCTCGGTATTCCTGCTGAAGTATTCGTGGTGGAACCCCCGGATACTTCCAGAACGCCTGACAGCGGAACATCAACGGCTTCTCGGCAGACTGCATTCACAGGCGAGGCTGTCCGCCTTGCAGCGATGAAACTGAAAAAAGCGCTGGAAGAAAAGACACTTACAGATCTCGAGGGCACCGAATACCATGCTGTATTTGATTTCCCGACAGATCCTATCACAAGCAAGAAGGAGAATCCTGTCTCCCATCTCGCATACTCCTACTCCGCTCAAGTCGCAGAACTTGATGAGAACGGAAAAGTAAGGAAAATAACAGCAGCCTGCGATGCCGGTACAGTAATAAACAAGCTTGCCATAGAAGGCCAGATTGAAGGTGGTGTACTGATGGGAATGGGATACGCACTCACCGAGGATTTCATCGTTGAGGAAGGCTTTGTCCGATCGAAGTATGCGACACTTGGCCTTCTGAGAGCTACAGACAGGCCTGAAATAAAGACAATCCTCGTACATGCTTCTCAGCAGATGAGCACGTCTTACGGAGCAAAAGGTGTCGGTGAACTCTGTACAATCCCTACAGCACCTGCGATAGCCAATGCCTATCATCGCCTCGACGGGGAAAAGCGTAATACCCTGCCTCTGGAAAATACACCTTACAGCAGGAAAAAAAGGTCCTGACTCTGGTACAAAGCCAGATGCAGGGCTAATATCAGGGCATGGACATCTTCGAGCATTTCAGAAATCTCATAGCAATACCGTCCCCTTCATGGAAGGAAGATGGAGTCAGTTCCTATCTCATCAGAGAGATGGAAGAATATGGTTATTCATTCAAAGATGATGAATATGGCAATCTTCTTTTCTTCCGCTATCCTGCCGGAGAGAAAATCATGATTGTCTGTCATATGGATACAGTTGAGCGTGCCGTAGAGGTACATATGCTTGAAAACGATGAATACTTCTTCACAGACGGACATACAGCTCTCGGAGCCGATGATAAAGCAGCAATCTCCGCAGTCCTAGCTGTTGCTGAAAAAGCACCCGATGCGCTTTTCCTTTTCACAAGAGCAGAAGAACTCGGACTTCAAGGTTCGGCAAAGCTGAAGAAGGATTTCTTCGCACCATTTGCCATAAGGGCCGCATACATTCTCGATGCTGCAGGTAAAGTCGGAACATGCATCACATCAGCTCCAGGAAAGAATCGTATAGACATTACAATTGCAGGACGCACTGCACATGCAGGATTCTGCCCTGAAAAAGGGATTAATGCCATAAAAGCAGCGGCACGGGCAATCGACAATTCCCCATCCGGAAGAATTGATGAAGAGACAACCTGCAATGTAGGATCATTCACAGCTCCCGGCTCCACCAACATCGTACCTGACAAAGCCAGCTATACATATGAAGTGCGATCTCTTTCAAATGAGAAAAGGAGAGCAATCTCTGAAGAGATTATCAATAGTGCAAAGGCAGCTGCCAATGAGTTTGGAGCCCGGTGCGAGGCAAAGCTCACAGAACTCTATGATCCATATATCATCAGCGAAGCAGACCCCGCTTTAATCAGATGCTGCGATGCAGCGGAATCCATCGGTCTTGACTGGAGCACGAAGCCGACATCTGGGGGCAGCGACACAAACAATCTCCGCCGTCTGGGAATGGATGCGATAACGCTTTCCATTGGATATGAAAATGCACACAGCGTCAACGAAAGGATTGCAAAAAGCGAGATGAAAGCACTTCAGTGTTTGATTGAAGCCTTACTTTAATTCCGCTGTTTCTTTATCGGCTTTCTCGAGTTCATCACAGAGAACAGGATAAAGGAAGCGCATGAATCTATCGCTTACCCCATCAAGCCTTTTCATAAGTTCCTTCTCGCTTTTCGGACAATCTGCAGAGAGAGAAGGAATCAGATGTTTATCCATCACCCAGGCTGCAGGCACGTTGAAGCGGCGGGCGATTTTATCACGGGCAATCCATATATGCCTGGCGTAGATTTTCTCTCTGGCATTCATACGCTTCCAGCCTGATGTCTTTGTCCAGCCTGGCTTGATTTTCTTCAGAGCAGTTGCTTTCCGCATGGCATGTTCTACAGCTTTTTCCAGCCCTTTCGCCTTCACTGCAGCAACAAGGGCCTCCTGCAGTTCCAGAAGATGATGTACATCTTCCAGCGCATACTCAATCTGTTCTTCAGGAAGCGGGCGTTTCAGCCAGTTCGCCTGCTGGTTTTTCTTCTTGGGTATGTCATTTTCCAAAGAAAGGAATTCCTTTTCCAGCGCTTTCAGATTTCCATGGAATCCAAGGGCCTCCGCAAGTACACGCACATCGAAGATATTCTGAATTCTCAGTCCATAAACTTTATTCACAAGAGAGGCATCTGACTGGCAATCAAACCAGACCTTCTCCATAGAAGAGGAAAAAAAAGCCTCCAGCCCTTTTATCGTCACATGCTCTGAACGTGGATCAATCAGGTAGAAATCGCAGCCATCGAATATCTGTATAAGACATAAATGCTCACCATAGATATGAAGATTGAATTCCCCTTCGAAATCGACAGCTATCCGCTTCTTCTGAGAGAGAGGGACCAGAGCTTTTTCTATCTTCTCATCACTGTCGAGATATATATAATCCATGTGGTCACTCTACCATATTTAATCACAGGTGGGAAATGCGGGCTGCCATACGCTTTACGCTATCCCAATAGGCTTGCACGAATTCCTTAGGAGCCACCGGCCATGCCTCCGGACCAAAAGAAAGCAATCTGGACACAATCTCTACAGGGCTTGCTGCCGGAAAAGAAAGCTCATACACACCACTGTTCCAGCTGCTTTTCTGTTCATCATGCCATACTTCCGCCGAGACCCGTAGTGCGGAATTACCAGAAAACCGCATTGTATACCAGATCCTGTCATCTGCCTCTTCACCGAAGAACATCCCATATGAAGAACCGAGAATACCTGATATATTTTCATAATGTTCCAGAGATGGCTCATCAGCGATAAGAACTTTCTCTGCTCTAGACAGGCGGAATGTACGCAAAGCCCTGCGGTCGCGATCATAGCTGAAAAGATACCAGAACCCTTGGTAATTCACTAATTTAAGAGGATCAGCATGCCTTATCTCCATCTCAGACTCTGGTGTTTTCCTGTAATGAATGACAACGCTTCTGTCCTTCTCAAAAGCCTCGAAGACAACAGAAAGCCAGACCTCATCCTCTCCACGGCTTTTCACAGGTACTCTGTAATCAATATGGCTGAGTATGTTCCGCATTGAAAGCGGGAGGTTATTGTCAATTTCATTCTTTCCGACAGCAGAACCAGACATAGCCCGGAGCACAGCAAAAGAGACAAGCATATCCTCCCGCCATCTGGAGAGAATGCTGACATCATCATTCAGCCTGTAAACCCGTCTTTTTCTGTCGAAAATAATATTTTCCGGATCAGGCATGATTCTGTAACGAACATATTCGATATCACGAGCAGCCTGCCGTGTAGAGACCCCATAGTGCTCAGCAATAGTTTTCAGCGTGATATTCCCCCCGCTCTTTGAAAGCTGATAGAGGATATCAAAAACACGTTCTGTCTGACTCATATGCCCTCTTTAGACGAACATAGCCCTGGAAACCCAGGGCCATGCAAGTGTGAATCTCTTGTCTTACTTTGAAGCTTTGAGGTTCTTCTCGAGTGTATCGAGCATATCGGAAAGCTCCTTCGGGAGATGCTTGCCGAACTTCGGATAATGATTTGTCCTGATGTCCTCAACCTCTCTGAGCCAGCCTTCTGTATCAACCTTGAGAAGCTCTGCCATATCTGCCTCAGAAACTCCCTCAGGGCGATCGATAGCATCGACTGTAGGCATGATTCCAATCGGAGTATCCACTGTCTTTGCATTTCCATCGCAGCATTCGAAAATCCACTTCAGGACGCGGCTGTTGTCACCATAGCCCGGCCAGATGAAGTGACCTTCAGCATCCTTGCGGAACCAGTTGACGTAGAAGATCTTAGGAAGAACATCCTGAGAAGGAGCAGCTGCGCCAACATCAATCCAGTGCTGGAAGTAGTCACCCATGTTGTAACCACAGAATGGAAGCATAGCGAATGGGTCTCTTCTGATTGTACCAGCCTTGACATCAAGTGTTGCTGCTGTAACCTCAGAACCGACAATTGAACCAAGGAATACACCATGATTCCAGTTGCGTGCCATGTGTACAAGAGGAATTGTTGAAGGTCTTCTTCCACCGAAGAGGATAGCTGAGATAGGTACTCCAGCAGGATCCTCCCACTCTGGTGCAATGCATGGGCACTGTGCAGCAGGTGCTGTGAATATTGAATTCGGGTGTGCTGCAGGTGTCTGGGACTTGTCAGCCTTATTCTGTACCCACTCATTTCCATGCCAATCGATAAGTGTACCAGGAGCATCATAGCCAATGCCTTCCCACCATACATCCTTGTCCTCTGTAAGAGCAACGTTTGTGAAGATAGTGTTCTTGCTTGCTGCCATGAGTGCATTGTAGTTGGACTTAGCAGATGTTCCAGGAGCAACTCCGAAGAATCCTGCTTCTGGGTTGATAGCATAAAGTCTGCCATCCTTGCCAGGCTTCATCCATGCAATATCGTCACCGATTGTCTCTACCTTCCAGCCAGGGATAGTAGGAATGAGCATAGCGAGGTTTGTCTTACCACATGCTGATGGGAATGCACCAGTGATGTAGCGTACCTTTCCTTCAGGATTTGTTATCTTGAGGATGAGCATGTGCTCAGCAAGCCAGCCTTCGTCACGAGCGAGGACAGAAGCAATGCGGAGAGCGAAGCACTTCTTTCCGAGAAGAGCGTTTCCACCATAGCCTGAACCATAGGACCAGATTTCTCTTGTCTCTGGGAACTGGGAGATATACTTATGCTCCATTGGTGCACATGGCCACTGACCGTTGTCAGATTCACCAGCCTGGAGCGGTTTGCCTACAGAGTGAAGACAAGGCACGAAATATCCGTCTGTACCAAGCTCTTCAAGAACCTTGGAACCGACTCTTGTCATAATCATCATGTTGCAGACAACGTATGCGCTATCTGTAAGCTCAACACCGAGCTTTGACATTGGAGATCCGAGCGGCCCCATGGAGAAAGGAATGACATACATGGTCCTTCCCTTCATACATCCGCGATAGAGATCTGTCATTGTCTTCTTCAGTTCCTTAGGATCGATCCAGTTATTTGTCGGACCAGCGTCCTCTTCCTTCTCAGCAGCGATGAAGGTTCTCTTCGCTACACGTGCAACATCGGAAGGATCCGAATGGAAAAGCACACAGCCTGGCTTCTTCTCTGGGTTGAGACGAATACAAAGCTTCTGCTCCACCTGAAGCTCAATGAGCTGGTCATACTGCTCCTGAGAGCCATCGCAGACAACAATGTTGTCAGGTGTTGTCAGAGCTGCAACCTCATTGACCCACTGGACAAGCTTGGAATGCTTGAGATCATTTACTGTCATAGGTTTCTCCTTATCCATATTTCATAATCTGCGGTAAGGCAGTTATATGCTATCTGAAAGAATAATTACTATCAGGGTATTTTGCAAGCAAGCATTTCCTTTCTACCTTTTCCACACTCTGCAATTACATGCTTTTTCTGCTAGAATCGGGGTATGATTGAGCTTGCACTGCCTGCTGGAACGATAAAAGAAGCTATTGCCGCATTTCGTGCCGGTGCCGATGCCGTATATTTCGGCATGAAAGAATTCTCTGCCAGAAAAGGCGCCGGGAACTTCTCTGCAGAAGATCTTTCAAGAATCCGCCGCTATTCTCTTGAGAATAACAGGAAAATCTATATAACGGTCAACACACTCATAGATGACAAGACTCTTCCTGAGCTTTATCAGGTGCTTAAGACAATTGACCGCTATGGATGTGACGGACTTATTGTCCAGGATCTTGGCGTTGCAGCAATTGCAAGGAAGGATTTTCCTGCTCTGCCTCTGCACGGCTCAACCCAGCTGGCTGTACATACAGTATCAGGTGTCAAAGCTCTGCAGAAGATAGGATTCGAGCGCGTAGTACTCTCACGGGAACTCAATCTTCAGGAAATCGGAGCAATAAGAAAAGCCTGCCCTGACGTGGAACTGAAGGTTTTCATCCATGGAGCACTCTGTTATGGTTTCTCTGGCTTATGCATGGCTTCTCATCTGATTACCGGACGTTCTGCAAACGAGGGAAGCTGTGCACAGATCTGCCGCTCATGGTTCAACAGCAAGGAGACCGGCGAACGCTGTTATCCCTTCTCTCTGGAGGACCTCGATGCAGGACAGCTTGTCAGAGATCTGATGGACATAGGTATCGACAGTCTTAAAGTCGAAGGAAGGCTGAAAGGCCCTGAATATGTCGATGCTGTTACACGTTACTACAGAGCTATCATCGATGGTAAAGATGAAAGACCATATAAACACGCTGTTGTCGTATCCTTCCAGAGAAAATGCGGACCGGGATACCTGATTCCTCTTAATCCAGGCCACAGGGAAATGACTACTGGACCTTTCCCCGGACACAGAGGTGAGAAAATCGGCAGAGTACTCGACCAGAGAGGCCGAAAACTTCTTGTGGAGACAGAACGTAAGCTGAAACAGCATGACGGATTGATGATACTCATCGGCGATAACGGACTGGAAACACCATACAGATTTCCGGCAAGAATCACAGAAGCCCTGGGAGACAGAGCAATCCTCATGCTCCCGGATGATGAGAGGATTCCAAAGCTCTCCCCTCTTTTCATGATTTCAGACAGTTCTCTGAACATGAAAGCGATATCAGCATCGCTTCCTCTGATGAAAAAAAGCTTCCCGGCTTCCATCACAATCGGGCAGGGCTGCCTGACAATAGAGACAGAGCTGCTCAAAGAAAAGCATGAAGCCACAATCGAAGCATCAGAGAACAGCGCAGTGAATGCACTGACCACAATATTCTCGCAATCAGGTGAAAGCTATGTGCAGCTCTCTCCGATTGAGATAATCAACAGGACAGGGATGGATTCCTTCTATATAAATCCTTCGACTCTGAAAAGCATACGACGTGATTTCCTTGCACATCTGGCACAAAAAGCAGAGGATCAAAGGGAATATAGAACAAAAATATCTGAAGCAGCTGAATCTTTTATCCTACCAGCAAGGAAACTTCTGGACGCAAGCCGTACTCCATGGAATATGGACGGGAAAGAAATTGATGGGAAAACATACTTCTCATTCCCTGCTGTGAGATACAACGAAGAGGCAGTATTCAGCGAAATGGAGAAAAAAGCAGCGATGGCTGAAAATCCTGTCATAGGACTGAATAATATCGGGGATCTTCTATTCTGCTGGAAACATCCTGAATATACTTATTTCGCTGACATATATCTCTATCTCTCAAACAGGGAAACAGCCAATCTGCTGAAGAATCTTGTACCTTCACTTGCAGGAGGTTACCTCTGGCTTGAGAGAGATGAATATGAAAGGCCATGGCCATTCAAGCCCACGCCTGTCTCCGATTACCGCCCACCTCTATTTATATCACGGACCTGCTATCGCCATGATGGACTAAGACTCTCCTGCAAGGATTGTACAAAGCATAATACGTTCCATGCAGAACAGAATGGCAGGAAATATATAATCTATGCAGACAACTGCAATACGATTGTGAAAGAAGAGGAAAGAGCAAGGAAGACATTCACAGTCAATAAATCCCTGTGAGATAACCCACAGGGAATAAGACGAACTCTCAGAAAACACTCTTTCCGCTTGTATCAGCGACAAGTGCATTGTAATCATCAAGCGTGATGAATCTGTCTTCGTACAGTCTGAGCGCAGCCTTGTTGAATGCTGCTTTATACTCCTCATATCCAGCTGGATAGAGTTCATTGATCTTCTCGGCTGAGAATGGAATCATGCTACCATCAGTTGTTGAGGAATCATTTCTGAAAGGCTTGTAAGTTGCCAGAGGGGCTTCCATCTGCGGCATTCTGATACCACCAATGGCGTTTCCGTTCTCATCGAACACACATTCAGGCATTGCACCGACAAACGGATCTACGACTGTCCTGTATTCAAGCCAGCGGGAGTCTGCAGCAGGAGCAGGAATTCCTTCATCAAGCCAGATCTTGAGGTTGTCCATAGCACCGCGGATAATCTCATCAAGCTGAAGATCACTTGGCTGCTCAGGATAATTATACTCCTTCGGAGGACGTCCAGCGCCATTTCCCTTCTCGATCTCACTGCTGTTAGGGATGATCGGAGAAGTTGGATCGGAGTGTCCAGCACCTGCAACCTCGTAGAATCTTGTGGTCTCTGTATCAGGCATACGTGTATATTCAAAATCCAGATACCAGGAACCATAGCTTCCGAAGTAGTGCTCACCCTGGCTCATGATTGAGATATAAGGTTCATCAGTGGTGATGTATGATCTGACAGGACCTGCAACACCAGTTGCGATGAACGTCTCTGCCGGATTCACTATAGCCAGATAAGCATCAAAGACTGAACCCTCTGCATTGAAATAATCGTAGAACACGCTCAGGTATGTGTTGATATAATCACCAGACCATGACTGACCGGTAAGAATGATGTTCCTGATATCAAAAGAATCAGGGAAGATAAGCTCAGGCTCTTCTCTCAGGAGATGTCCCATCTGAGTGAGCATATCAAAGAACAGGCTGTCTTCTTCAACTCCATCAGCAGTCCAGTAGATATCAGCATAACGCTCAGGATCAAATACACGAAGTGCAGCTGCTGCTCCACTCTGGCTTGTGATTCCGACATATGCATCACCGGACTCCATGATATAATCCCAGCCTCTTCTCCAGAAGTCCTCGAGATCGATAGCACTCGAAGCATTAAGGATATCGAAGACAACATTTCCAGAGAATTCCTTCTTTGCTGGATCAGGATATCTCACCAGAAGACGTGTGCAATATGGATTATCACTGGAGACAACATAAGGGACATCATTTGGATAAAGGTTATAGACATTTGCATTTCCATAAATGAAGAATTCCTTCTCGATATATCCATATTCAGAGATATCAACATGACCCGTTGAACAGTACATGCTGGAGAATGGATGCGAAAGCTCGATCGGTCCATCATGGAATGTAACGCCATCATCATAAGGGATTTCCTTCACCTCAGGAATCTGCTTGCCTGTCTCAATGATAAGCTCTTTATCAGGGCTCTCAGCTGGGCCAGAAAGAGATGAGTCCACAATCTCACCGGCAAACACAGGGAGTCCATCTTCAGTCACAATATCACCAACAGTGATGGTCTCAGGAACGATGGAGGAAACAAGTCCATTTCCATTGGCTCTTATACGATCAACAGCACCATCTCCCTCAATTGAAACATTGCGTCCATACACAGCAATTGTTCCGATATCTGCCCCGTCAAGGACAATTGAAGAATCATTGCCCCACACGAAGAGATATTCAAGCTCTGTGCCAGCTCCTAAAACAAGATCAACCTTGCCTTTTGTCTCAAGCACACGCGCGCTGGAAGAGAAATCGATGGATCTGTCACCATATGAATATACATTGCCGAGAATTACAGAGTCATTGATTTCAACATCTCCTGCACTCTCATAAATGACAATATTACCACCATAAACATGGCCAGAGAAAACTGTATCAGTATAACTCTCGGTATTACCAGGAACTATCTTCCCATCCAGTTCAGAGAAATCACTGACACCATATTTTGAGAAAAGGGCTGCCAGCTCTTCTTCTGTTACAGCTCTATCTGGATTGAAAGCACCATCTTCATCTGCTCCCATCAATCCAGCTCTTACAGCCTTCGCAACAGATTCAGTATTCTGGATATCCCCATTATCACTGAAATAGAGGATGCTCTCATCCTCAAGACCGAAAATAGAGACAAGCTCATCGGCAAGCTCTGCTTTTGTCAATTCAGGGGCAGCAAGAAGCGGCATTGAAAAGGCCAGGAGGCAAAACAAAGCAGTAATAATCTTTCTCATACAACCTTCCTAATAGTTAATGTTGAAATATTATCTCATGCTATTTTGCATAAAGCAAATAATAATAGGCAGACACTCTGCAGCATCTGCCTATAGCTAAAGAATGGAACTTACCTTACACCATATCTTGAGACGAAGGCTTCCGCATTCTGGATTGAACCACCAGCTGCGCCTTTCACGATATTATTGACAAGAAGCACAAAGCCTATTCTGCCATTCTTTTTCTTGATTCTTCCGGTGTAGACAACCATACCCTTCGGATTTCCCCAGAATGCATACTTAGGCTGCGGGAATGTCGGCTCAGGAGAATAGACAACAGCTGTCTCCGGAGAGGATGGAAGATCAGAAACTTCCTTGAACTCTGCCCAGTCTCTGATGATATCCTCAATCTCGACATCCTTCTCGAAGTCAAGCCAGACGGTCTCAAGATGGCCAAACATGACAGGAACACGGACAGTATATGCATAGACATCAGGATTGATTGAAAGAATCTTCTTCACTTCCTTTTCAATCTTCTCCTCTTCACCTCCGATATATGGGATACAGTTGTCTGTGATATCGAAAGAGGAAAGCCCCGGATATCCTGCACCAGAGACACTCTGATAGCTGTTGATGGTTATAGTCTTGATTCCATACTTTCTCAGAGGAGCCAGAGCCATGGCAAGACCGGTTGTGACACAGTTGGCATTTGTCACGACAAAACCTGTCTGCGGATACCCCTGCTCCCTTATAAGATCAAGCTGCTCAAGATTTGTCTCAGGAATAAGGATTGGAACATCCTGATCGTAACGCATAGCAGCAGCGTTGGAGAAAACATAGAACCCCTCTGCCCTGAGCTGTGGTTCAGCTTCTCTTGCGACAGCTGCAGGAAGTGCTGAGAAAACAATACGCACCCCAGCTTTCTTCATCTCAGGCAGACTGAACTCACGCACTTCGATATCCTTAATCACTTCAGGCATTTCGAAAGGCATGACCCAATGAGCAGTAGAGCCATATTTCTGTCCGACTCTAGCCGCTGATGCAGTGACATAGCTGAGTTCAAACCACGGGTGGTCTGAAAGCATCCACATGAATACCTGTCCTACTGCTCCGGTAGCACCGATGACAGCAACCTTGATTTTCTTATCCATCATTGCCCTGCCTTTAAAGAAATATTTTTATGCAGAATACAGATGAATGAACCCTGTTGCAATACTTTATAATAGATTATGAAAATTATTGCTGAGGAATACGAATGAAAGCTTATCAGATAGTTGCAGAGATTGCGGGCTTCAGACCAAGGACCTGGAGGAGATTCCAGATTGCAGAGGATATGACAGTAGCAGAGATGGCATATGTACTCATGTCTATGTTCAGAATGGAAGGCAGCCATCTCTTCTGTATCAACACATCAAAAGCCAGATACAAAATACAGGGAGATGATTTCTGTGACGAGGAAGCAGCAAACCCAAGAGACATCACAATTGCAAAAGCTGTTTCCAAAGAAAAGGGAACAAAATTCTCAATGGAATATGACTATGGCGACAGCTGGGTTATCGACTGTGCAGTAGAAGATATAGTTGATGTTACAGATGAAGATGCTGAATCATTGCCCAAAGTCCTCAAAGGAAAAAATTATGGAATCATTGAGGATTGTGGTGGCATCTATGGCCTTGGAGAAATTATATATGCATTCACTGTCAAAGAAGGCGAAGAGTATGAAGAATACAGGGACTGGCTTGGAACCGATGATTTCGATTTCTCGTATTTTTCACTAAAAGAGGTAAACGAAAACCTTAAACAGGATATGATCAGGCTTGCATCTTATTACAACTGTTAGCAATTGCAATTCTTCTCTCTTCTTGCTATATTCTCAATCAGTTCCGGGGATGTAGCTCACTTGGCTAGAGCGATTGAATGGCATTCAATAGGTAGTCGGTTCGATTCCGATCATCTCCACACAGGCAACTCCCTCTAAGTCAGGGAGTTGTTTCATTTCCAGAGCTCAAATGCAATGTTTTGCTGAAATGTTTTGAGCCGAATACCGTTTCTAACGACCATAGCTAAACGATAATTTGGCGGCATGAAATTGGTTCCTCATCTCTTAAAATTCGCAACAAAATCAATTATGCTAGGTAAAATGGTAAAGACGGTTTATGCGGCTAATAATAAACAAGCTACGTATTATCTGAAGCAAAATCAAGGAGAGAGTATAAAGAACATCTCAGATGGTACAATCGCGAGATACGGCTCTGTTGGCCGCAATAAGATGATATCAAACAAAGCACGTGAGAAGTCATTAAAGAATGGGTTCTCTCCACAAGAACATAGTACTGCAGCTGCAAATGTAGTTATTCTTTATGAATATAGTCATATGATCATTGAGAGACCTGATAGAAAAGGCAATGCTGATGTAACAATCAGATATTATGAAACATCTATTGAATTTAGCCCCTCAGGTA
>CALXLB010000091.1 GCA_944389085.1 uncultured Spirochaetaceae bacterium | reverse complement strand
TGGCTGCCATTGTCCGGTCTGCTCGTCATCAGACAGCAGGGACAAGCGCTGGCGTTCCTCCGTCTGGATTCAGCACGGTCAGACATCTGTTGTCATAGATACTGGCTATGAATTCCGCTTGCAGGCTCTCCGGGCAGGCATTGGGAAGCTGGATGCTGTACTATATACCCATCAGCACTCTGATCATCTGATGGGACTTGATGATCTGCGGGTGTTCACGGAGGAAGAGAAACTTCCCGTTTATGGAAGTCAGGCTGTACTTTCAGCTATTGAGCGTATCTTTCCTTATGCATTCCATGATATGCCATATAAAGGTGTGCCTCGGCTTGAGGCTGTTGCAGTTGAGGAGAGAGCCAGCTTTTCCGTCGGAGATATGACTTTCACTCTTATTCCTGTCATGCATGGCTGTATGAGAATCGCAGGGTACAGATTTGGCAGTGCCGCATATATAACGGATGTCTCCGATATGCTGCTTGGTGAGAATGCTGAATGCCTGTCTGGAATAAAGACTCTGATTATCGGAGCTCTGCGTGATAAGCCGCACTGGAGCCATTTCACGTTTGAACAGGCAATTGACGCTTCGCGTGCTATCGGTGCTGAGAAGGTGTATTTTACGCATATAAGCCATGCTACGGCTTTTTGTGATATCAACAGACGTTTCCTGCCATATGCAGAGTCGGCATATGATGGTCTTGTCCTGGAGGTTTGTGATGAATGACGGATTATTTGATGAAGCAGATCTTATTCCGGAAAATATTCTCAAAGAGAGAGCGGAAAACAAGAGAAAGACAGCTGTGAAGAGCTCCGATATGAGCGAGAAGGCTGAGGGACCTTTCGATAAGCGTCTTTACATCATAGATGGATATTCCGTTATTTACCGCAGTTATTTTGCCCATCTTTCTAATCCTCTTACAGACAGAAGCGGAACAAATGTCAGTGCCTATTTCGGTTTTTTTTCCACGCTCTTCTCTTTGATGTCTGCATATAAGATGGATTATCTTGCTGTTGTGATGGATGAGAGGGCTCCTACATTCCGCAAGGAAATGTATCCGGAGTACAAAGCAAACAGGGATAAAGCTCCAGAAGATCTCCATGCTCAGGTTCCGATGATAAAGAGTACGCTTGAGAAGATGCATATCTCCTGCCTTTCCCATTCCGGCTTTGAAGCTGATGATATCATTGCAACACTTTCACGATTGGCGTACAGAAGCGGAATCGAGACGGTGATGGTCACCGGAGATAAGGATCTCTTGCAGCTTGTCAATGATCATGTATTCGCGCTCAGACCACCTCGTAAAGGAGAAAGCCAGTATCGCTTCTTCCGTTCCGAGGAGGTGAAGGAAGAGTTCGGGATAGCACCGGAGCAGATTGTCGATTACCTTTCCATCATCGGTGATAAAGCTGATAACATACCAGGCATAAAAGGGTTGGGAGAAAAAGGTGCGCTGAAGCTTTTGTCGGAATATGTGTCACTTGAGGGTATTTACCGTCATCTTGATATGCTGCAGCCTAGCATGAGGAAAAAGCTTGATGAAGGTAAGCCTGATGCAGAACTCTCGAAAGCTTTGATTATCCTCAGGCAGGATGCTCTCCCTGATGACTTCAATATAGAAGAGCTTTCTTATGCTTCTATTGAAACAAGTGCGGCAGCCTCGGATTTTGAAGATAGAAACTGCAAATCATTGCTGCGGAGGATTGGCCATCCGGCTTCTGCCAAAACTGAGGATGTTCCCGCCGTCCAGAGTGAAGAGCGTGGCGTCTATAGTGCCCTGACAGATCTGGAAGAAGTCAGAAAGCATTTTGACCGGGCTGCTGAGAATGGTGGAATCATAGCTCTTGATACGGAAACAACAGGCCTGGAAGAAGATGCTGCGCTTATGGGGTTCTCATTCTCTTACGAAAAAGGGACCGCTTATTATGTTCCGCTTGTTGCTGGGAGAAAAGAATGCAATAGCAAAGAAAGCATAAAAGAGCTTTTCGATGAGTATCTAGCCTCCGGAAGATTGGGAGTGGTAAATCAGAATATCAAATATGACCTGAAAGTTATCTGGAATCTTGGTTCGGATATAAAGAATATTGTATTCGATACCATGATTGCTGCATGGCTGCTGGATTCAAATGCCAATATTTATAATCTTGAGGAACTCTCATCGCGCTATCTTGGACTGACTACAATAAAGTATGAGGATGTTGTGGGGAAAGATGAGATATTCTCCGATATCCCTCTTGAAAAAGCCAGTCAGTATAGCGCCGAAGACAGTGATATGGCATATCGTTTGTATCTTCTTTTTTCTGAGGAGCTGAAAAGAAGGAATCTCGATAATGTGATGAATACATTTGAGCTTCCTTTAATCAGAATACTAGCCAGGATGGAAAGAGAAGGTATCCATCTTTCGCAGGAAAGGATCGGAAAGCTTGATGAGGATATCGGGAAGAGAATCGAGGCACTTGTTGCGAGAATCTATGAAGAAGCCGGCCATGAATTCAATATAAACAGTACAATGCAGCTTTCTCACGTTCTTTTCGATGAGCTGGGAATGAAGGCCGGCAAGAAGACTCAGAAGGGATATTCGACAGATACTGCCACGCTGGAGGGGTTAAGAGCTGATGGGGGAGCCATCATCAGCGATATCCTCGATTACAGGCAGCTTTCAAAACTGAAAAGCACATATATAGACGTGCTTCCTTCTCTTGCTGATGGCTGCAGCCGTATCCATACATCCTTCCTTCAGACAGGAACGGCGACTGGCCGCCTCTCATCCAGGAATCCTAATCTGCAGAACATTCCTGTCAGGACGGATGAAGGGCGTCTGATCCGCAGTGCATTTACACCGCGGGATGGTTCTGTTTTCCTTTCTGCCGATTATTCCCAGATTGAGCTTGTCGTTCTTGCAGATGCCTCTCAGGATGAAGCTCTGATGGGAGCTTTCAGAAGCGGAGAGGATGTTCATAGGTATACAGCATCCCTTATATTTGGTCATCCTTCTGAAGCTGTTACTGACCATGAACGCAGAATTGCCAAGACAATCAATTTCGGCATCATGTACGGTATGTCAGCATTCAGACTTTCAAATGAGCTTGGCATTCCGCGAAAAGATGCTTCCTCTTTCATTGAAACATATTTTCAGCGTTATTCAGGCGTGAAGGATTTTGTCGCACGAATGGAAGAAGAGGCCAGAAAGAACGGGTCAGTCCGTACGCGATTCGGACATATCAGGGAAGTCATCGGTATCAACAGCTCAAATAAAGTCGAAAGGGCAGGAGCAGAGAGGGTTGCAGTCAATACTGTGATTCAGGGGACAGCAGCTGAGATCATGAAGCTTGCCATGATTAATATTGACAGGGCTCTGACTGCTGGCGGATATAGAACCAGAATTCTTCTGCAGGTCCACGATGAGCTCATATTCGAAGTTCCAAAGGATGAACAGGAGGCGATAGCGGATCTGGTGAAAAAAGAGATGGAGAATGCGGTCAAGCTGTCTGTTCCTCTCCGAGCTTCTCTTGAGTTCGGAGAATCATGGGGGGATATGCACTGATGGTTATCGGACTTACAGGTAAAAGCTGTGCTGGAAAAGACACCTTTGCTTCTCTTCTTCCCAGAAATCGTTTCTTCATAATCGATGTAGATGCACTAGGTCATCAGGCTCTTGAATCAAATCATGATAAACTGAGAGAGGCTTTCGGCTGTGGCATATTCCGGCAGGATGGGACTGTGGATAGAAAGATTCTTGGGCCGATGGTTTTCTCTGATCAGGAAAAGCTTGCCCAGCTCAATGAGATAACTCATCCTTGGATGAAAGAGGAGGCCATGCGTCTGGCTCGGGATGCAGAGAAGAAAGGGCTTGTTGCTGTCATCAATGCAGCGCTTCTGGAATCCATGGGATTTGTTAAATACTGCGATCTGATTGTTCTTGTCACGGCTCCATATGAGGTCCGGGAAGAGAGGGCATTGAAAAGAGATGGCATCACCAGAGAAAAGTTCCGTACACGCTCTGAAGCACAGAGAGATATAGGTCTTTCGCTTTTTGATCAGGGTAGAAAGGTAATTACTATAATCAATGATGGAGATGAAGATACTATTTCTCGACAAGTGTCATTCCTATGTGCTAAAATTTGAGAGAAGAGGCTTTTTATGGGAAAGATGACTAGAATAGTCCTGCTGTCAGTAACAGCAGCTTTAGCAGTATTCACCTTCTCTGCTATGTGGGTTGTACGACCCGATTCTCAGAGTTCGGTACTTGATGCAGCCAGGGAAAGGCAGAATGAGCCGCTTCTTTCCGTCTCGGAGCCTCTGGAAACAGACACGGCAGAGATTAATGCTGACGAAGAGATGGCAAGAAGAATCGCTGAAATGCTCAGTGGTGATGATGATTTTGTCTCAGCAATAGGCAATAAGCTTGAGGGAACTGTCTCCCCGGATTACAGCGGTCTTGAAGCAGAGGTTCTCGCGATTTATGAGAAATACAGAAGCGATATCTCTGAGGATATGATTCTTGCGGTTCTTGATAGCTACAATACGCTTTCTACGGAAGATAAGAGTGAGACACTGTCTCTTCTGCCGCAGCTTGAAGTCATCTATGAAGAATATAAGGATGTGATTATCACGGACGTTCTTGCAAGGGTTCCTGCAGGTGAGTTCTCCGATTCTGATATCGCATCCGTTGTGGCTGCTGTTCTTGTTGAGAAGGGCTTCACGGCAGAGAATGCAGAAGCATTCATAGCAAGGATCTATGAGGAATACAAAGAGACTGTCATTGCTGATATCGAGAATGCAATCATCGAGGATTACGCAGCTCTTGAAAATGCTGAGAAAGCTGCTGTGCTTTCTCTGGAAGACATATATGCTGAATACCGTGATGCAATTGCTGCAGATCTTCTTTCTGGAACTCTTACAGAAGAAGATGCAAGAGCCCTCGCTGAAGAGCTTTATGCAGAGAACAGAGATGCAATCGTCAGCGATATGACAGCTGGAATACTTTCACGGTACAATGCTCTGACTGAAAGCGAAAAGGCTACTGTCCTCTCACTTGAAGATATTTATCTCTACTATCGCGATGTGATTATCAGCGATATCCTTTCCGAGATGGAAGAAGGACTGACAGCTGAGGATGTAAAGGCTCTTGCTGCAGAGCTCTATGAAGAGAATAAGGAAGCAGTTATCTCTGATATCGAAGAAGCTATTATCGAAGATTATAATGCTCTCACCGATGAGGAGAAGGCAGAGCTTCTTGGTCTTCCTGAAGAGGATCTGAGGGAAGAAGCAATTGCGCTTTACAATGAATATAGAGACGCAATTATTGAAGATGTCGCTTCCTCTGTTCCTTCCACAGCTTCAAGCAGTGAGATTGAGAGCCCTGCAATCGTAGAGAGAAAGCCAATTGCAAAACCATCTTTTGCAGAAGGCGGAATCATCGATCCTAATGCTTCTGCCGAAGAATATGCAGAAGCCAGAAGTTCTCTCAGAGCTTCCGAGATTGATAAAGCCCTGTCATTTATCCAGTGAGATGGGGTGATGTTATTGTAGCGGCTTGTTCCCATTGTGAGAGCAAGCCGTTTTTCGTTTGCTTGTTGAAAGGAGAATACAATGAAATTGCACCTGATTGAGGTAATCAGATATAAAGAATCCAGATATGCCGAGTTGTTTATTGCTGTCAGCTTCATTGTTTTTGCTGCGATAGGAATACTGCTGATTATAGCAGGCAAGGCATATCAGTATAATAGTTTGGAATGGCCATGGTTCTTGCTCTGCTGTTTCTGCTATATAGTCCTTCATGAGATCATCCATGTGATTACAATGAAGATTTTCGCAGAAGGAAAACTCAGTATCTCCTTCTGCTTTCCGACCATATCTGTCGGGAGCGAGGCAGTATTCAGTAAAGGTCAGTTCATTGCTATTGCCCTTGCCCCTGTGGTTTCGTTGTCTCTTGTACTGTTTCTTCTTCTGCTCTTTTCTTCAAAGCAGTATTCTTTGCTTTTCAGTGTGCTTATGACTCTCAATTTTGCCAGTTCGACTGGAGATTTCCTGCAGGTACTGGTAATCAGAAAATATCCGGCTGGTACTTACTTTCAGGATGATAGCAGCCAGACATTTGTTTACAAAAAAGCAGAGTGATGATACTCATCATCTAGTTTCGAGCAGATCGTTGATTCTCTTTCTGACTGAAGGTGCCACAGCTGCTGTGACGATGATCTTCAGTATATCGCCTGGAATGAATGGCAATAGACCTGCGGAAAGTGTTGCTGTCAGTGAAAGATCCATGCTTTCTGATAACCACCATAATCCCACAATGTAGATAATGAGAGTAGCTGAAACTGCTGCGGAAAATGATTGTATACGGTTACCTTTGTGAAGCAGTTTCATTATAAGGCTTCCCAGGAAAACTGCCGGTACCATGCCAATAAGATATCCTCCTGTAGGGCTGAGCAAGGCACCCAGTCCGCTTCCTGCAGTGAATATCGGCAGCCCTATAATCCCTAATAGCAGATAAACGACAATGCTCAGTGTCGCCATTGCTGGAGGAAGAGCAGTGGCAGCAAGCATGGCAAAGAGTGTTTGCAGCGTTATCGGGACAGGAGGAAGAGGAATTCTGATGAAAGCTCCTGCTGCTGTCAGGGCTGTGAAAAGCGATACAAGTACGATTTGGGTAATCTGTTTTCTTTCCATTTTTTCAGACTCCGATTATTTTAAGCGATGTGATAAATACAATCGTGAGAATGCAGATTGCAATGATGATCCAGTCTTGCGGGGTATAAGGTGCGCAATATCTTCTCTGTCCCGCATCATAGGCTCTGCTGTACAAGGCATCGACATAAATTTCTGCTTTATCAATAAGATCTGAAAGTATGCATAGCGAGAGTTCTGTGAGAAAACGAAGCGGATGTGAGGCAAAAGATGCTCCTCTGGCTTTTCTCGCTTCGTACATTCCAATTGCGCTGTCTATGATGAGAGGAATCATTGATAGTGTTACTTCCATCACAGTTGATAGCACATAGGCAAGAGATCCCATTATGTGTGATAAAGCAGAGCCAAGAGATCTGGCCATTTCATCAGGCATTGTCGTATCTGTAAGCAGAAAAGAAGCGAGAATCATTGCAAGAAATGATATGGAAGATTTGAGTGCTTCTATCATGCTCTGCCCAGATAATACAGCCGTGATAATCATTAGAATGGAGATGATGATGAAAAACAGGCTCTCTTTTGCATATTCTCTGAGCGGAAGCTTTATCAGTAAAGCCATGATTACAGGGAGAAATGCCAGAAAGAATGCTGCATTTCCTCTCGTGTTCATAATCAGCAAAGAGTATGTGATAAGGGCAGCAAGCTTCGTATTGGGATTGAGACGTGTGAGAAAATTATCATTATCCCTGTAGTGGAAAATCAGTGCTTCAGCCATGTCAGATCCTTAAAAACCGCGTTTTTTGGCAGATAGATATCATATTCCGGAAGCTTTGAAAAAAGGTCAGATGAAGCACCTTTTTCTTTTATCTGTCCTTTATCCATGATGAATAATGTATCAGTGAGTGCGATGAATTTCTCGGCTTCATGGGATACAACGAGAATTGAGTATCCTTTTTCACGGAGGGATAGCAGTGATTTTATCACAGTCAGGGTAGAGGGATAATCGAGATTGGCGAAAGGCTCATCCAGTAAAATCACTTCCGGTTCCATCGCAAGAATCCCGGCAATGGCGCATTTCCTGAGTTCTCCTCCTGAGAGAGTCTGTGGTCGCTGTTTTGCTTTGTCTTCAAGCCCAATCAGGCTTAGCGCTGTCTGGACTCTTCTTTGCACTTCTTCTCGCCCCAGTCCCATGTTCTCAGGACCGAATGCAATGTCTTTTTCCACACTCTGGCTGACAATCTGCATCTCCGCATTCTGGAAGACAAGAGCGATTTTCTTCATTCTTGTTTTCTCATCAGCTTCTGTTTCTCTGAGAAGTATTGTACCTTGGTCTGCTTTTCTCAAACCCTTGATGGTTCTCAGCAATTGGCTTTTCCCCGCCCCGTTGCGGCCGCATAACAGACACAGTTCTCCTTTGTGGATGGTAAATGAGATGTTATCAAGGATAGTATTTCCATTGATTTTCAGAGAAAGATCCATGACCTGCAATGCGTTTTCCATGAAATGGAGAATAACATTGGAACGCTATGTATGTAAACTCTATTTTTAGTTTCAGTTTACATAATAGAGAGGGGGATGATTCTTGCAGAACCCGGTCTTTTCTTATGCTAACGAATCCTGTTTTGTTGCATTCCTTTTCACCTCTTCGTGAAAGAAATAGTTGACGACAACCGGTGGAGCTTCGAATGGTCTTGTCATTGAATCATCATTCCTGATGTAATCGAGACCTTCAGCTCTGCAGAAATCTTTCATTTCTTCATCGAGATGAAACCAGTAGTCTCTCCGTTTCCTGCGATAGATTTCATCGTAGAGTGGAGCAAGCTCTGGATGGTTCATCTCGATATAGCCAAGTATCACGCTCTTGTAATCGCCCCGGAGATTGAGATTCTCAAGCCATATGAGGTTGCATTTATCCTTGCATTCTTTGATGATTGCCTTGCAGTCAGTGAGGCCTGGGAAGATAGGGGAGATGAAGCAGGTCGTTCTTATTCCTTCTTTATGGAATTCCTCCATTGCGGCTATCTTGCGTTCAATGGAGACAGAGTTATCCATAGCCCGGCGGAATATCTCATCAAGGGTGTTGATGGAGAAGGATACTCTGGCATCGGGAAACGTTTTTATGAGATCGATGTCGCGTAAAACCAGATCAGATTTAGTGGCAATGCTTATCCTGCAGCCGCTTCCCTGCATCTCGCTCAGGAACTTTCTTGTTCTCTGGTACACTCTCTCGCATTCCTGATAAGGATCTGTGACGGAACCGATGAAGAATTCCTTCCCAGCATATCTTTCCGGATGCCTTATCTCTGGCCAGTACTTCACATCAACAAAGCTTCCCCATGGTTCTGGATGATTGGTGAATCGTTTCATGAATGAGGCATAGCAGTATCTGCAGCCATGTGCACAGCCTGTATATGGATTGATAGAATAATCAGCAACGGGAAGGTTTGATTTAGTCATTACGCTTCTGACTTGGATTGTCTTCTCGATTATTTCCATTGAAGTTCTCCCAGAGTGCTATGAGCATATTATAATATCTATGATTTGTGCATGAGAGGGAAAAATGCAGTATATCTCACATTACGATTCACCACTTGGTACTATGCTTCTTGCATCTGATGATTCCGGGTTGACAGGGCTCTGGTTTGAAGGACAGCGTTATTTTGCTTTGCACCTCGATGAGGAACGTATGGAAAAAGATGTCCCAGTCCTTTCTGATACAAGAAAATGGCTGGATATCTATTTCTCCGGCAAAGAACCGGATTTCACACCTCCTCTTCACATAATGGGATCACTATTTTATAGAGAAGTCAGTGAAATCATGTGCTCAATCCCATATGGAAAAACTATGACATATGGAGAGATTGCCAGCATAATAGCTTCCAGAAGAGGAACAGAATGTATGTCGGCAAGGGCTGTCGGCGGTGCAGTGGGACACAATGAGATATCGATAATCGTTCCTTGTCACCGTGTTGTTGGGGCAAATGGCAATCTCACAGGCTATGGGGGAGGCATCCAGAGAAAGATAAAGCTGCTGGAGCTTGAAGGCGTGGATCTTTCCAGATTCTATATTCCTGAAAAAGGAACAGCACTGTGAGTGGTAGCTTTTCTCTGGAAAGCCAGAAGAAGGGTTAGGATTGTTCTTTCTGTCTTATTATAATCATGGCAGGAATCGTTGAACAAAGAGCAGCGATTCCGCATGCGAGGAATATAGACTGGATTCCCAGAAAATCAGCAATAACTCCAAATAAGAGGGGCGCCGCAGTATTGGCAATACTTGTTGATAATGAATTTATGCTGTAGGCAGCATCTAAATCGTGTTTACCTACAGCTTCGGCAATCATTGTACTTGTGATCGGTACTGTTCCTTTCGTAAAGAAACCAAGAATGATAGCCAGCACAGAAATCACGGATATTGATGTTGCGAATGCCAGAGCAGTGAGTGAGAAGAAAATACAGATTTCGCAGCAGATGAAGAGCCGTTCTTTTCCTGTTTTGTCTGTAAGTCTTCCCATCATGATTTTTCCAAGCAGGTTCCCTACGAAGAAGAGTGACGTGAATATACCGATGAAAGATGCCTCAAATCCTCTGAAAACTATTAGAAATGGAATGAATATGAAGAGAGAGGCATTTGCAAAGGAATCAATAAGACTGGCCGCATTCGACAAGGCAAATTTCTTGTTTGCCAGGATCTGGAAATCCATCTTCGCCCTTTCGGAATAAGTGTTTGTCGTTGTTTTTCCGTTTTTCAGGGAAGAGGCAGCGAAGCAGAACAGGAAAAGGAGAAGTGCTGCTATTCCATATGTAATTGAGGTAAATCGCCATGATGTAAAGCTGATTATGAATGATGCAGCGGCTGCAAAAGCAATCTTCCCTATGTCTCCTGTCGCTGCGAATATGCCCATATTTCTGCCAAGATCCGAGTCGGAGGCTGATTTTGCTACTGCAGAGAATGCAACTGGATGAAAGATTCCGAAAGCTATGCTTCCAAGTATAAAAGATAGAAATACTGTAACAGGACCGGTTGAGAATCCAAGCAATAAGAATCCTATGCTATAGCACAATACAGCTGTGCTGAGTATTCTTACACATCCCATCCGTGCCGCAGCCATTCCAGCAGGAAGAGCAAGGATTATCCCCGAAAAACTAAGAAGCGATCCGAGAACTCCCACTGTTCCCAATGATATGCTGAATTCTTCTGAGGCAAATGGCAGAATCAGAGGCATGGCAGCAAGATATCCATCATTGAAGAGGTGCAGAATAGGGAGCAGCATGATAATCATCCTTCTTTGTCTGTTCCCTTCATGATATCAGAAGTGTCAGCTTCTTAGAATGATTGCATGGACATCTTCAGATACGCCTTGTGAAAATCAGGTAGAATTGTGCTTCTTTCGTCAGGGTGTGAAGATTAAATACAGGATTAAAAAGAGGTCGTTGCATAGGCTTGATGTTGTCTTGATGGACATGAGGGACTGCTGAAGACAGTAGAGCTTATTGAGCTGTTTCCCTCGGAGGACGATTCCTAAAAAAGATGGCTAAAATTTCTGCGGAATTTCCAAGAGAGTTCCGTCTGTCTTGCCAGATTCCAATCATGGAATGTTCTTCTCGTATAGAAAACAGCGAAGTGAGAAATCGTGGTAGTGAATTGTCTCTTCTCCTGCTTTTATGAAACCTTTATGTTCGTAAAAATGATAATTGCATCCATCATCCGTGTAGAGAATCAGACGTTTGCCCTTTGTTTCTTCCTCAAGTTCCGCCAGAAGGAGTGAGCCGGTTCCTCTTCCTTGCAGTTCTGGATTGACGGCAAGGAAGATAATCTCCCCATCAGCTTTGAATGATTTGCTGTATTGCTTCAGCAACTTCTTGTTTGCCTCGTTGTATGCTCTGTCAAGGTTCAGGATGTACTGGATAAAATCCATAAACTTTATAAATGGTGCTTTCAAGGGGGAATATCGCAACTTGTCTTCTCCGTGGATATCAGCAAGGAGGATGCCTGCCAATGTATCACCTTCATAAGCTGCGATTATCCGTGTTGCCCTGTTGAGCTCCAGATGCCAGAAATATGTACCGTATAGATTAAGCAAGGTTTTATTCTTGACATACCAATCAAGATGCATCCCCTTTATAGCGTATTGTATTGCCGCTTTGTAGTCCTGCTTTCTAAGCATCTTTATCTGCATGATTAAAATATAAAAACTAAACTTCAGTTTGAAAAGCCATGTCTGATTTCAGATTCTAATGAACGTCTTTAACAGCTTCTTGTTACAAAGAAATAAGGAGTGGCTTCTTGGAATACCGCTCCTCATTTAAGATTCCTTATTCAGCTGAGTATTTCATGTAATGTTCACTCTGTCTGATGGTTTGAGATCATAATACGAAGCCTATCTTTCTCCTCGCAGGCCAAGGACAATCACGCCATTGTCCGCTGTTGTCTTCTGTTTTTCCTATCAGAAGATTTGTTGCTGCGTTTGCGATGTAACC
>CALXLB010000090.1 GCA_944389085.1 uncultured Spirochaetaceae bacterium | reverse complement strand
GCGAAAAGCATCAGAGCAGCGAGCACTCCAATAAGGATTGACTTTTTCATATCTTTCCCTTTCCTCCAAGTATGTTAACTGCAGATAGCCTACCCCCCCCCGGTATCGATTTGTCAAGTGTTTTGTTGAAAAATTTTTCATTAAAAGCAGTTTTTAACTGCAAAATTTACTGAAGGAAGAGGAATGATTGAGGATAAGTGACAAGTGAATACTGGAATTCTCAAATAAGTTAGTAATTTTAAATGATATAATTTTTTATATATTTAATATGCAAATATTGATTTTATGTATTGTTTTAGTATAGGAATCTTTCAATTTTTTCCCCAATATTTGATAACATTGAATCTTCAGGGATATAACAATCAGGTAGCGATGATATCATAATCCTGCCATAACCCTTTCTTGTTATACGACCATCGAGGATGAGAACAACGCCTCGGTCTGTTTCCGTGCGGATAAGTCTCCCAAGCCCCTGTTTCAATTTCAGAGTCGCATCTGGCACAGTCATCTCCATGAAGGAAGATCTGCCATTCCTTTCAAGTTCCTCACTCCTTGCCTTCACGACAGGTGTTGATGGAACCGTGAACGGAAGTTTGACGATGATAACAAGACGAAGCGTATCGCCAGGCGCATCCACGCCTTCCCAGAAGGAGGAGACAGCAAAGAGAGAGCTGTCCTTGTTTTTTCTGAATGCATCAAGAAGTACGGAACGAGGTGTTCTGTCATCCTGTACCAGAAGAGATGGGATTGTCTCTCTGAGCCTGATGTAAGCTTCTTTCATCATCTTCTTTGAAGTGAAAAGTACAAGCGCTCCGCCTCCGGATGATTCGATAGCTGCCTTCAATGCAGATGTCACATACTCCGTGTATGGTTCTGTATTCTCATTTGAGAAGACTGCTGCATCACGGGGAAGCAGAAGCATCAGGTTCTTTCTGAACTCAAATGGTGACGGGAATATGCCTTTCTCCACTCTCTCCTGCTCTTCCCAGAGTCCTGATCTTTTCTCAAAGTATTCAAAGCTGCCATTGATGCTGAGTGTTGCAGAAGAGAAAATCATTGATTCCATCTGGGAGACAAGCACACGGGAGAGAACCTTGCCTGTATTCATAGGAGCAAGATGAAGCTCGATGCTGCCATCTGGGCCTTCTTCCGAGTATGGTATCTCATCATCCCAGGAGGAGAACCGGATCCAGTCACGGAGCGTATCAGAGAGAAGCATCAGAGACTGGCCGTAGCGTTTGATCAGATCTACAAAGACCTCGTTCGATTCCGACGGATTGTCGTTATAGCCACCGGTTATGGAGACTCCTATGTTTGCCATCTCTTCAGCAGGACCTTCTCCTGCAAGGACAAGATCGCGGTTCGCTCTATAGAACTCAGGAGTGAAGAGCACTTCCATATCTTTGCCGCTGAGAGATGTTTTCAGAAGTGAATCGAACTGATTCAGCATTGTACGAAGATGTGCGATCTTATCCTTCAGCTGTTTTCCAAATCCCCTCTCCTTCTCTTCTGTAGCAAGGAAATCAAGGATTGAAGAAGAACCGAAGCGGCTTTCTTTATGTGTAAGATAATCAAGGATGCGGTTTGCTCTGTAGGAAGAGAATATGCGGGAGAGCACATCAGTTGCCTCCGCTTCTATATGATGAGCCTCATCCATTACGACAACAGAGTATCCTGGAAGAACAGCATCTTCACTATAGTCTAATTCGCTTTCGTAGCGGTTCTTAGCGTCTAGAAGCAGAAGATGGTGATTTGTGACAATTACTTTAGCCCGCTGAGCTTTGCGTCTTGCACTGTAATACCAGCACTGGTTTGCAAACGGACAGCGATATCCAAGGCAGTCTTTATCATCACAGGCATATGAATAGAAAAATGAGGCAGGGATACCATCAGGCATATCCTGTACAACCCCGCTCTCTGTCTCCGTTGTCCATTTCTCAAAGAGGATTTCCTCTTCGCTTCTTGCCTCTTTCAGAAGACTTTTCTCATTTCTGGCTTCGCTGAAGCGACGCATGCAGAGATAATTGCTCCTTCCATAGAGAATAGCTGTCTCGACTTCCAGACCAAGAGCTTTCTTTATGGCTGGAATGTCTTTATCGTAGAGCTGTTTCTGCAGAGTGATAGTACTTGTTGCGATTATGAAACGCCGCGACTCATTCATGAATGATGAAAGCAATACAGGAACAAGATATGCATAACTCTTTCCAGTTCCAGTACCAGCCTCTATAATCGCATGCTTATTCTCTCTGAGGGCATCATCGACAAGCATAGCCATCTCAAGCTGCCCTTCACGGAAGGAATAATCGGAAAGAGTTTTATCCAGTGCACCACCAGGAGAGAAGATATCTTCAACAGAAATCATTTATCCTCTTCTCCGATTTTAAGCTCCTGCATGCGCCTTGTGATTGTCTTCCTGCCTATTCCCAGAAGCTCTGCGGCCTTTGTCTTGTTGCCCTTTGCATAGGAGATGGTCTCAAGTATCAGGCGCTTCTCTGCTTCATCAAGAGTAACAGGAAGATCAAATGTCACTTTACTGCCACTGCCGGATTCCCGGACCATCTGCGGAAGATCCTCCTTGTCGATATATTTCCCTTTAGCAAGAACTACTGAAGATTCAATCGCATTCTTCAGCTCTCTGATGTTCCCCGGCCAGGAATAGGAAAGAAGTGCCTTTGAAGCAGCAGGTGTAAAGCCTTCGATCTTTCTCTTGTCTTCTTTGTTGAAAGTCTCCAGAAAAGATGCAGCAAGCAGATCTATATCTTCCTTTCTCTCCCGTAGTGGAGGAACTTCGATTCTCACTACATTGAGCCTGTAGAAGAGATCCTCGCGAAAGTTTCCTTTCTTTACTTCCTCTTCAAGATTCCTGTTGGTCGCACAGATTACTCTCACATCGACAGTGATAGGCTTTTCACCTCCGACACGCTCGAATTCCCTTTCCTGAAGAACCCTGAGAAGCTTAATCTGTGTGGACGCGTCAATCTCTCCGATCTCATCGAGGAAAATCGTACCGCCATCAGCAAGCTCAAAACGACCCTTCTTCATCGCTGTCGCACCGGTAAATGCGCCCTTCTCATGGCCAAACAGCTCATCCTCAAGAAGCGTTGCGCTCAGAGCTGCTGCGTGTACCTTGATAAAAGGCTTATCAGAGCGGGATGAGAGTGCGACGAGTGCATCAGCAACTAGCTCCTTGCCTGTTCCAGATTCTCCAGTAATCAGCACAGTAGCTCTTGTATCGGCAACCTGCTCGATAAGCTGCATCATCGAACTGACCTTCTGTGAACGTCCTATGATTCTGGAGTATCCTTTCTCCCTCCTCAGTCTCTGCAGCTCTTCAGAGAGCTTTCTGTTCTGCTCTTTCAGCTCAGATGTGGTGATACTCTTCCTGACCACCAGGGCAAGCTTGTCGATATCGACAGGCTTTGTGAAGAAATCAATTGCCCCGTCCCGCATCGTCTCGACAGCAGTCTCAATCGTTCCATGTCCTGTGAGGACAATAACAGGAAGAGTCGGATAGGAGGATGAAATACGCTTGAGAAGCTCATAGCCATCCATTCCCGGCATTCTCAGATCAGTGATTACCAGATCCACTATATTCTTCTGAAGCTTCTCCCAGGCTTCATTGCCATCGGATGCTGTGAGCACCTGATACCCCTCATCCTCAAAAGCCATCTGCAGGCCAGAGCGTATATTCTTTTCATCATCTGCAATGAGAAGCGTAGCCATTCAGTCCTCCTTCTTTGCGATAGCTTTCCTTTCGCTGGCAGGAACCGGAAGCTTTATCGTGAAAGCAGTTCCTTTGCCTGGTTCGGAAGAAACGAAGATGTCACCACGATGTTCTTTGATGACTTTAT
>CALXLB010000089.1 GCA_944389085.1 uncultured Spirochaetaceae bacterium | reverse complement strand
CAATGCCATTGCGCTACTCATCGGCTGTAATCTCGGATATGACATGCTTGGTGTTGATCTCGATACAGGAGACGTTGGATTTTCTGGTGATTTTTATGTTTCACCATCGCTTTCAATTGGAATCAGATATTAACATAATTAAGAATACTCACATGAAGGAGGAGCAATCACTACCCCGCCTCTTTCCGTTTAATCCCAAGGGAGAAATACTCTGAGGCATAATACAGTGTAAACTTTCACAACTCATCGGATTACTCCTGTTCTCATCACTATCAATGGGTGTGGTTGAGGATATTTACTGATTCTCCAGCTTCTTTCCTTACAAGCTCGATCATCTTATTCTTGAATGGACATGGATAGCCGATTGGGGTTCCCTTGGTTATACAGGACGCAAATGCTATTGTGTCTGCGCCTCTTTCGATAAGCTTTCTTGCCCTGAGCACCGATTTTTTTCCCGGACATCCCCCGCAATTGATGAACCCTACGATTTCAATATCTTCCTGGCTCTCAAAAGCGCCCTTATGTTCCTGAACCATCTTGAAATCGGTAGTTCCAGGGCAGTAATCCTCAGTCTGCATGCATCTTATGATTCCAACCTTCATCTCTTATCCTTCTTTATTCTTTCATGATATCCATCAAGTACATCCTGGAGTGTTATCCTTTCCATCTCAGCTTCAGCAGCTATCTGGATCCTGTCATAGTATTCCTGGAGAGCCAGCTGTATATTCACTCCCACGCCGCATTCAGGATTGGTATGCGTATCAAGGTGCAGAAGAGGTTTATCCCCCTCGATGGCCCTGTACACATCCCGTAGTGTGATTTCTTCAGCATCTTTCGCAAGCATCGGTTTCGCATGTCCCTTTGTACTTGATATGAGCTCAGCCTTCCTCAGTGAAGACATAAGCTGCCGCACATATCCAGGATTGGTCCTCACGCTCTCCGCGATGCGTTCACTGGAGAGATTCTCATCAGGATTGAGATAAATGAAACACAGAATATGGACTGCATCGCTCAGCCGGGTGGAAAATCTCATTACTGTCTCCTATTGTAATTTTAATAATAACAGCATATTGACCATTCCACAATCTATGATTACCCTTCTGATGTAAAATTAAAAATAACAACAGGTAATATATGACATCATATGAGAATCTTGTGCTTCAGACACAGATGAACTATTCCAGATACTACAGCGTGTATGCGCATGGAGGAACGCCTTATCGCCTCTCTCATAAGGTGAAGCCCAGCTACAGAGAACAGATAGAGAGCTTTGCGCATAAAGTTGAAGCTGCAGACTGCATACTGGTCGGAGGCACTTCCGGATTATCCGCCTCAGGAGGCGGTGACTTCTACTACTCCGACAATGATTCCTACAGGAAGTATTTCAGGCCTTTTGCGGAAAAGTATGGATTCAAAGGTGCTTTCGATGGCATGCAGTACAACTTCCCGACAAGGGATGAGTATTGGGGCTACCTGACAACTTTCCTCTATACAACGCTCTCTGCCCCGATAAGAAAGCCATATCTTGATCTGGACAGGATATTGAAAGGAAAGGATTTCCATATCCTCACGACCAATCAGGATACGCAGTTTGTAAAACTCTATCCAGAGAGCATCGTAAGCGAGATACAGGGGGATCACAGATTCTTCCAGTGCTCAGGGTGCTGCACTGATCACACATGGGATTCAACGGAAAATATTATGAGGATGAAGGAGGCAATGGGGAATGGAACAGAAGTTCCAGAAGAACTCATTCCACATTGTCCCTACTGTGGACGCGAGGCATTCCCCTGGGTAAGAGGGTATGGCAATTTCCTTGAAGGAGAGAGATATCAGGAAGAGTATCAGAAGGTATCATCATGGATTGAAAACCACGCTGACAGGAAGATTCTCTTCATCGAACTAGGCGTCGGACGGCTCACTCCCATGTTCATTCAGGAACCGTTCTGGAACCTTGTATATTCACTTCCGAATGCAGAATATGTGTCGGTGAATGACCGCTATGACTTCCTCCCTGTTGAAATAGAAAACAAGGGAATGGTTATCGTAGAAGATATTGCGAAGGTCCTTTCCGATACCGCGGATTATCTGGAGGAAAGAGATGTCTGATGCGGCAATCCTTGCAGAAATCATCGATGCTTCGAATGCTGTTCTTGTAGGTGCGGGTTCAGGCTTATCCAGTTCTTGCGGTTACAACCACTATCACTGGACGGATGCTTTTCTGAAGTATCTTCAGCCATTCAGGGATAAATATGGCTTCAAGTCACCTATAGATGGCTTCTACTACTGTTTCCCCTCCCTTGAGAGCCAATGGGGATACTATGCTGAGTATATCAGGGCAATGTAGGAACTGCCTGACGGGGAAGCATATCATGCACTCAGGGAGAGCACGAAAGACAAGGACACATTCATACTGACGACCAATGTGGACATGCAGATAGACAGATGTTTTTCTTCTGAAGCGATACGGCACTTTCAGGGTGATTTTGCATATCTGCAGTGCAGGCAACCCTGCCATGATGAACTTATTTCAAACCATGAGATCGTCCAGAAACTGCACGAGAATCTGCTTCCTGATCTGAACATACCCGCAGATCTTATCCCTAGATGCGATATCTGCTCATGGCCTCTTGTTCCCTGGATCAGGGATGACACATTCCTGGAAGGGAAAAAATGGAGGGAAGAGGCAGACAATCACAGAAGATTCCTGAGAAGGCATCTGATTGAGAACGAAGACAGATTGCTCCTCCTTGAGCTTGGTGTCGGAGAGATGACCCCTGCGATAATCAAGCTTCCATTCTGGGAACTGGCAATGAAGAACGAGAATGTGACATACGTCTGCATAAATACGGAAAAAGGCTCTGCACCTCTTCACCTTGGAAACCGTGGGGTATACATAAACGAGGATATAGCATCTGTACTGACAGAGACATGTCTTCTGATAAGGAGATGACGCTATGGAAAACGATTATGAGAAAGCACGGAAATGGATTGACGATGCAGACGGGGTAATAATCAGTGCAAGCAATGGTCTCTCAATATCTGAGGGATTGAATATATTCGCAGACGATGAGGCATTTGAAGAACTCTTTGGAGATATGAAGAGAAGATATGGTCTGACATGCATACTGCATGGCATGCAGGCCAGATGGCCGACAGAAGAAACGAAATGGGCGTTCTGGTCACGTCTGATAAACCACTACTGTCTCGATTATCGTCCGACAGCCATCATGAATGGCCTGAAGACACTGATTGGCAATAAGGACTACTTCATAATCACATCAAACGGAGAGTGCCATTTCGAACTATCTGGTTTCTCCGATGACAAGATTTATGAGATAGAAGGCAGCTGGCTCCGGATGCGCTACGCTTCTGCTTGTCATGATACTCTGTATCCCGTAATGGATATCGCAAAAGATATGGCTAAAGCAGAAAGGAATGGCAGTATTCCGTCTGAACTTGTTCCCCGCTGCCCCCGCTGCGGCGGACACATGGAAATCAGCATGGGACTAGGTGAATATCCAGATAATCAGAAAGCTTTCTCTGATTTCATATCTAATCGTCATAGCAACCGGATTGTGGTTCTTGAGCTGGGCATCGGCTGGCGCAATCAGCTGATAAAAGCTCCCCTTATGAAGCTTGTGGATATGGAAAAGAATTATTCATACATAAGCATCAACAAAGGAGAGCTGTTCATTCACGCCTTAATCGAAAACCGTTCCATAGGTTTCAACTCCGATATTTCAGATGCAATCAATTATCTTATTCGTTAACGGAATTGGAGTCTGGAGGGGCGGAGCCACCTACCCCGCCTCTTTCCGTCACACATCACCGAAAATATGCTCAGGTGTTCCTTCCGGCCAACTTCTGAGGGAACAAGTTCAAGAATCTCTCCTGTCCTCAGATTCTGTCCGCAGTATGCAGTGCCGGTGACAAGCCTTTCATCAGGTTCCAGCTTCATCAGAAGTTCCTTGGCTTTCGTCAGCGCCTCCCATACGTCAAGATAGCACCATATCCAGGTGTCATCATTGTTTCCGAACTCGATACAAACCGTTTTGAAAACACGGATGCAATCCTGTCTCTGATATTTCTCTGACATAGGAAATCATAAGCATAAATCTTGATTCAAAATTTATGTGCATTGCATTTGCAATACAAGTAAAGACTGCTATGTTATACGCATGAGAGTATAGTATGCAGACACAGAAAAGCAATCTTACGATTCGCATAGAACCGGAACTCAAGAAAGAGGCTTCTGCTCTTTTTAAATCTCTTGGACTTGATCTAAGCACTACAACAGGAATCTTCTATCGTCAGGCCCTCAGGTGCCATGGACTTCCATTTGAGGTGAAGCTAGATGAACCAAATGAGATTACATACAAAGCAATGGATGATGCCGAAAATGGCAGAGATATGCATGGCCAATATAACAGTGTGAAGGAGCTCATGGAGGCTCTCAATGCTTAAGCCTGAATTCACAGAACAGTTCAAGAAAGATTATAAACTTGGGCTCTTCGGGCATGAATGTGGGTAATCTGTCATAGCGAAATACTCCCTAAGATACTTGCTTCAAATGAATTGGACGATTAGGAAGAGGTATCCTGATGTCAGAGCATACAAGATAAATCATATC
>CALXLB010000088.1 GCA_944389085.1 uncultured Spirochaetaceae bacterium | reverse complement strand
CCTTGGTTTTTCAGGCTGGGGAGCAAGCCGTGATAAAGAGCTGGATGATAAAGCACGGGAGATCGTGAGCATGAATCCGCTCGAAGGAGAGCGGGCTATGCTGTCACTTTCCTTCGATTTCCTCTCTTCAAGGGAATCGGGTTCACCATTTTCTTCATCACAGTTGATGATTTATGCGCTGAAGCTTCAGATTCTCGAGCGTTCCAGTGCCTTTGACAAGGATAAGGGAAGAGCTGAGTTCGATAAGCTTTACAGCGATATCGAAGGGAAAATAAAGAGGTAAGGAGTCGGTATGTCAGTATCGAAAGGACATGTCACAGGCGTCAACGGCAACATGGTCAATGTCGCCTTCGACGGCCAGGTTATAAAGAATGAGGTCGGTTACATCTCTGTCGGAGGTACCAGACTGAAAAGCGAAATCATCAGAATCACCGATGGTATTGCCAGTATGCAGGTTTATGAGATGACTGGTGGTATCAAAGTAGGTGATGAGGTCGATTTCACAGGTGAAATGCTCAGCGTCGAGCTTGGTCCCGGCCTTCTTACACAGGTCTTTGATGGCCTCCAGAACCCTCTTCCTGAGCTTGCAGAGAAATGTGGTTTCTTCCTTGAGAGAGGTGTATATGTCAAGCCTCTTCCAGACAAGGAGTGGGATTTCACACCTGTAAAGCAGGTGGGAGACAGGCTTGTTGCCGGTGATTACTTCGGAACAGTTCCTGAAGGGCTTTTCACACACCGCATTACTGTCCCGTTTACGCTTCAGGGAGAATGGAAGGTCAAATCAATTGCAGATAAGGGAATGCACAGAGCTCATGAGACTGTCTGTGTCATTGAAGATTCCAATGGCAATACAAAAGATCTTTCAATGATCATCACCCAGCCTGTAAAGGTTGCTATCGGTGGATATCAGGAGAGAGTGCTTCCCGATGAGCCGATGGTTACAAGAATCAGGGTCATTGATACATTCCTGCCTGTCGCAAAGGGCGGTACATACTGTACTCCAGGACCATTCGGAGCAGGAAAGACAGTTCTTCAGCATCTTACTTCCAAGAATGCTGATGTCGATATCGTAATCATTGCAGCCTGCGGTGAGCGTGCTGGTGAGGTTGTAGAGATTCTCAAAGAGTTCCCTGAGCTTACAGACCCGAAGACAGGCAAGAGCCTGATGGAGAGAACAATCATCATCTGCAACACATCATCAATGCCTGTTGCAGCCAGAGAGGCCAGTGTTTATACAGCTGTTACAATGGCTGAGTATTACAGGAACATGGGGCTTGATGTTCTTCTGCTTGCTGATTCCACATCACGCTGGGCGCAGGCAATGAGAGAGATGTCAGGCCGTCTTGAAGAGATTCCTGGCGATGAGGCTTTCCCTGCTTATCTTGAATCGAGGATTGCAGGTTTCTATGAAAGAGCTGGAAAGGTAAGGCTCCGCGATGGCAGCTTCGGTTCTGTCACAATCGGTGGAACTGTATCCCCTGCAGGCGGTAACTTCGAGGAACCTGTCACTCAGGCCACGCTCAAGGTTGTAGGAGCTTTCCATGGCCTTTCAAGAGAGCGCTCAGATGCAAGAAAGTATCCTGCTATCGACTCGCTCGATTCCTGGTCAAAGTACAATGGAATCATCGAGAAGGGGAAGGTTGAAGAAGCATATTCATTCCTCAGAAGAGGCAATGAGGTTTCCCAGATGATGAAGGTTGTCGGTGAAGAAGGTACAAGCCTGGAGGACTATATTGTTTATCAGAAAGGAGAGTTCATTGATTCAGTTTATCTGCAGCAGAACTCCTTTGACCCCGTTGATTCGATGGTTTCTGTTGATAGACAGCGTCTTTCATTCTCCGTTCTCTACGATATTCTCACATCATCCTTCAATCTCTCTGTCAAGAAGGATGTCAGAGCATTCTTCAATGAGCTCAGGCAGCGTTTCCTCGACTGGAACAGCACTGCAGAAAGCGACAGCGCATTCGAAGAGAGAAAGAATGCTGTAGTCTCGTTCTATCAGGAGAGGAGGAAGTAAATGCAGAAAGTCTATACAAAGATTGAATCGATTGTAGGCAACGTTATCACAGTGCGTGCGGAAGGGGTAAGAAACCAGGATCTGGCAGAGATTACCACCAGAGAAGGTACTGGATATGCTAACGTTATCAAGCTCGATGGCGATAAAGTCTCACTGCAGGTCTTCAAAGGTGGTCAGGGCGTTTCAACAGGTGACAGCGTACGCTTTCTTGGTGTTCCTATGAGAGTCAGCTTCTCCGATGATCTTCTTGGCCGTATCTTCGATGGTGCAGGTAAGCCTCGTGACAATGGTCCTGAGCTTACAGAGAACATGATTGATATCGGAGGACCATCTGTAAATCCGTCCAAGAGAATCACTCCTGACAAGATGATCCGTACGGGTATTCCGATGATTGATGTCTTCAACACCCTTGTTGAGTCACAGAAGCTGCCTATCTTCTCCATCTCAGGCGAACCGTATAACGAACTTCTGGCAAGGATTGCTATGCAGGCTGATGTAGATATCATCGTACTCGGCGGTATGGGTCTCAAGTATGATGACTATCTCTTCTTCCGCAATCAGCTGGAGGCATCGGGGGCTATGTCCAGGACAATCATGTTCATCCACACAGCATCCGATCCGACTGTAGAGTGTACTCTCGTTCCCGATCTCTCACTTGCTGTTGCTGAGCGTTTTGCACTGCAGGGCAAGAAGGTTCTCGTTCTTCTTACCGATATGACGAACTTCTGTGATGCGGAGAAGGAAATGGCTATCACTATGGATCAGGTTCCATCCAACAGAGGTTACCCAGGGGATCTGTATTCAACACTTGCCTCCCGCTATGAGAAGGCTGTCAGCTTCGAAGGGGCTGGATCTGTCACAATTCTCGGAGTAACAACAATGCCTGGTGATGATGTCACACATCCTGTTCCGGACAATACCGGATACATCACTGAAGGCCAGTATTATCTCCGCAATGGCCGTATTGAGCCTTTCGGATCGCTTTCACGTCTGAAGCAGAATGTCAACAAGAGCACACGTTCCGATCATCGTTCTCTCATGGATGCCATGATTAAGCTCTACGCAGCTTACAAGGATTCTCTTGAGAAGAGATCAATGGGCTTCATGATGTCCGACTGGGATGAGAAACTGCTGAAATAAGGTGAGCTTTTTGAATCGAGGCTGATGGATCTTTTCGTGAATATTCCTCTCGAGGAAGCTCTCGATGAAGGCTGGAAGATTCTTGCAGAGTGTTTTGAACCCAATGAGACAGGTCTCAGATCTGAGCTCGTTGATGAATATTGGCCGAAGGAGAAATAATGGCTGTCAAGCTGACTAAGAATGAGCAGAAAAAGCAGAAAGATGCGCTGAGGCAGTATCAGCGCTATCTGCCGACTCTTCAGCTCAAGCAGCAGCAGCTCCAGGTTGTGATCCGAGAGTCACAGCGTGAGATAGAGAAGCTGAAGGAGGAGCAGATGAAAGCTGTAGAGGCGCTCTCCGACTGGATTGCGGTCTATGGTGGCAATACTGTATTTCCTCCTGAGTCTTCCATCTCAACTCTTGTCCAGATTGACAGAATCGAGAAGGACAGGGGAAATATAGCGGGAGTTGAAGTACCTGTATTCAAGGAACTTCTCTTCAAGCGTGTTGAATATGATCTCTCGTATTATCCGCTCTGGGTCGATAAAGCGCTCGATGGGCTGAAGGATATAGCAAAGTACGATGCGCTGATTGCAACTCTTGAGGAAAGAATCGAGCTTCTTTCCCATGAGCTCAGGACAACAACGCAGCGTGTCAATCTCTTCGAGAAGGTTAAGATACCTGAAACGAAAGAGAATATCAGGATGATTGGCATTTACCTCCAGGATCAGCAGACATCTGCTGTTGTCAGAGGAAAGATAGCCAAGAAGAAACTTGTGAAGGTGAGCTGATGATTGAGAAAATGAAGAAAGTCGTCATACTTGCTTCCTCTTCAAGCAGAAAGAAGCTTCTGCTCTCGCTGAGGGAGAATGGTGTGATGCACATCACAGATATGGTACACAGCTCTCCTTCTGCTGATAACCTTGAAAGTGAGAGAAGTGTCTATGCAAGAGTTCTGCAGACTCTGAAAGAGAGGAAGGATAAGAACGATAAGGAACGTATTACCGTTTCCGGTGAGGAGTTCAGTGTCATCCATAACTCTCTTCTCGGCGCTATCGAAAGAGAAGCAGAGCTGAAAGACAAAGTCATTGCACTTCAGAACGAAAGAGAGCGCATCGCTCCTTTCGGGGATTTCAACCCGGAGGATATCAGGAGACTGTCAGATGATGGCATTCCCATCTATATCTATTCCGTCGGAAAGAAAGAGGAGGAGATGCTGCGCTCTGACGAGAGTGTGAGATTCATTCCTCTAAGCTGGAGAGGAAAGGGAAAGGCTGTTGCTCTTCTTTATTCCCCGATGCCGCAGGGAATATCCTGCCAGGAGTACAAACTTCCTGACAGAAGTCTGGGAGAGCTGGATGCTGAGCTTGCCTCTGATAGAGCAGAGCTGGATGAGATTGGCAAGAAAATAGTTCTTGGTGCCAGATATATTCCGTCATATGAGGCTATGCTGAAGGTTCTTGATGAGAAGATTACATTTGAGCGTGTCGGTGCTACTGTCAGCGGTTCTGATGTAATTTATCTTACAGGTTATGTGCCTGCAAAGGATGAGAAGAAGTTCCGTTCTTTTGCAGAGGATTGCTCTTTCGCTTATATGATTTCGGATCCGACGGATGAGGATAATCCTCCGACGCTCGTCAAGTATACAAAGGTGACGAAGATCGTCAAACCGATTTTTGACATCCTCGGTACGGTTCCTGGCTACAGGGAGTATGATATCTCATCATTCTTCCTTGCTTTCTTCTCGCTCTTCTTTGCGATGATTATCGGAGATGGCGGATATGGTCTTGTCTTCCTTCTTCTGGCAATTCTCATGCACGTAAAGAGCAAGAAGCCGTCGGATATCAACATACTTCTCTATGTGTTGTCGGTTGTTACGATAATCTGGGGAGCTCTGACGGGAACATGGTTCGGTTCAGAGGCTGTTCTTGAACATCTGCCGTTCCTGAAACTCTTCATAGTTCCTGCAATTACTAACTTCCCTGATGCTGTTGGTGTAGACAGCACATGGGCACAGAATATGCTGATGAAGTTCTGCTTCATACTCGGTGCTATCCAGCTGGGACTGGCAAGAGTGATGAACATAATCAGGAAAGCAAAGGAGAGGGATCTCTCGCTTGTCGCAGAGGCAGGCTGGTTCATCGATGTCGTGATGCTCTACATGATGGCACTTTATCTTGTAATAGGAGAGGCTGTGCCATTCGGTATCATAGTCGGTGGTATTGCCATCGGTTTTGTGCTTGTCTGCTGCTTCTCTGCACAGGGGCCTGGAGTGAAGTTCTCGGATGGACTGAAAGCAAGCCTTGGAGGCTTCTTTACGACATTCCTCGATACTATCTCCTGCTTTTCGAATATCATGAGCTACATCAGGCTCTTTGCAGTCGGTATGGCTTCTCTTGCCATAGCTCAGTCATTCAATGGAATGGCTGCGGGACTGCTTTCTGGGTTCACGCTGCCACTGGGGATTGCGGTAATCGTAATCGGGCATCTTCTGAACCTTGTCATGGGAATTCTGTCTGTTGTCGTACATGGCGTCAGACTCAATCTATTGGAATTCTCCGGTGCGCTCGGTATGGAGTGGACTGGATACAATTATGAACCATTCAGGAAAATGGTTA
>CALXLB010000087.1 GCA_944389085.1 uncultured Spirochaetaceae bacterium | reverse complement strand
TATGAAAAGGTCGAAAACCTCATAAAACGGATTATTGAAAACCCAAATTCGCTGAAATATAGGGATTAAACCGCAAATTAACGCTTCAAACGCGGTTTTTTAGCAACGCTGTGCAGATAAGAGTTTATAGATATTAATCTACAACTGTTGATGCATCCCTGTTGAACGATATCGCAAAACATATAAAGACATTCTTGAAATTGATGAGAAATACAGAAATCCATACTTACTAGCCGTGTCAAATATGAGGAAGAATATGGAATATATTCTTGTCTACAATGAAGAGGAGAATCTCAATTCATCAGCTATCTTTCCCATGTAAAATGAACAACATAATCACAGAGAAAAATTATGCTTTGCTACAGAATTCAAAATCAAGCTGTGAAAGCATGACTGCAAGGAATACCAGTATGCATCCTACCGTCTCCTTTCCTGTCATTCTCTCGGAGATAAGCACAGCTCCCCCTATTGCTGCCCATACACTTTCAAGGGAAAGCAGGAATGCAGCCTTCTGGGGTTTCACATATTTCTGGGCGACAATCTGGAAGGTGTATGCGATGCCGGATCCTAGAATACCTGCATAGAGAAGAGGAAGCCACGATGAGAGTATTGTGCCCAGCTCTGGCTTCTCAGCTATCATTCCAGGCAGTGTCAGTATGTCTGCAATGATGAACTGGAAGAATGACAGAAGCATTCCATCAATATCCTTACCCACTGTATCCAAGGCTATCATGTAGAAAGAGAAAAGGAAGGAGCAGATGATAAGATAGATATCGCTCTCTGCTATGCCTGTACCGTTTTTGATGCACAAAAGGAACATGCCGATAATTGCAAGAAAAGCAGCAATCCATGTTTTCTTCTGTATTTTCTTCCGCAGTACAACTGATAGGCAAGGAACTATTACAATGTATAATGATGTGATGAATCCACCCTTCCCCGCACCTGATTATGCAATACCGATCTGCTGCATGATTGATGCTGCCGATAACAAAGCACCGCAGATAAGACATCCTTTGATTGTTTTCTTCCAATCCATCTCTTTCTTCATTGAAGAGATGGCAAAAGGCAGAATAGTAACAGCTCCGATGAGATACCGCAGAGTATTGAACGTAAAGGGACCGAGAATCTCTGATGATACTGACTGGGCTACAAAACTCAATCCCCAGATCATCGATGTAAGAAGCAGAAGAAATGAAGCAGAATGTTCTTTCATTGCCTGCTGAGGATTTCTCTCTGGAAAGAAGCAGCATACTGCAGCCTTCCCATCCAGTTCTCTGTTCCATCATCCCAGAATTCAGTAACGAATCTTCTTACCCCAAGTTTCCATGCTTCGCTTATGGCTTTTCTGAAATCAACACGCCCTTCCCCATACATCATATTCCGGAAGACACCGGGAACAGTTTCCTTGAGATGCAGCCCGACTAGATGCCCACGGCCAGAACGGAGATCCATCCAGAGGTCATGTCCATCCGCTTCTGCTGCATTTGTGATGTTCCCTATATCAGGATAAATCTGCAGGTACGGACTGTTTATCTCAGTCACATAAGCCATGGCTTTCTCCACTGTATTCATGAATGGAGTCTCCATTGTCTCGAAGGCAAGGATGATACCTTCTGCAGCGGCAGTATCAACAGAGAGGCGGAGATTCTCTAGAAATCTCTCTCTCGTCTGCTGTGTCGAATCATCATAGTAGACATCATAGCCAGCAAGCATGATGATTCTTATGCCTAAATCAGATGCAAGTGCGATAGCTTTCTTCATTATCTCCAGACTTCTTTTCTCTTTATCACTATCTGAAGATCCCAATGGATATTTTCTGTGTCCGCTGAGACACATCGATCTGATGAACATCTCCTCATTGAACATTGCCTGTACCAGTTCTTTTCTTTTCGTTAAAGACATATCCAGGCGGGAGAGCTTAGCATCAGTTTCATCGATGCTGAGTTCAAGAAAATCATATCCGGATTCTTTTGCAGCTCTGAGCTTTTCCGGCCATGCGAGTCTTTCAGGGAGAGCTTTCTCATATAAGCCAAGTTCATATGCAATCATTACTCTTCCCCTTTCCTCAATCCCGACTTCCGGATTTCATCCCAGAAAGAATCAAGAGACCCGATCGCTTTCAGATAAAGATCATATTTTCTGTCATATAGCGGAACATTGTTCCGGTTCGGGAAGATACGTTCGCTCTTTGGACTCATTTTCTCTGCAGCTGTCTGGAAATCTGGATAATAACCAGTCGCTACTGCGGCGATGATTGCACAGCCAAGGGCTCCCGCTTCCTTGACGCACACAGATTCGACAGGAGTATCCATCACATCAGCAAAGATCTCAGTCCAGATCCTGCTGTTGGCAACACCTCCGGTCAGCCGTATGCATTCAGGCTTGTCCTTTCTTGCTTTCAGAAGCTTTTCATAGTGATACCTATGAGAAAAAGCCACACCTTCGAAAATGCTTCTTGCCATATGTGCCAGTGAATGATAGCTATTGATTCCGACAAAGCTTCCCATTGCCTGAGGATTGACATTGCTTGCCATTACAAATGGAAGGAAAACAGGAGTGAACGTATCAGGAGAGACAGTCTCAGCCAGAGCATCGAGCTCTTTGAAAATATTTTTCGATCCGCTTCTCAGCACATTCCTGACAAACCAGTCCAGATTACCGGCACTGGTCGGACTGGATTCTTCCACCAGATAAAGTCCTGGAATGCAGAAGAGCGAATTCATCTTTACCGATCCGTCCAGAACAGGTTCCTTCTGAACATATTCGTTGATGCTCCATGTACCGGCAATCATGCAGACTTTATCATAATCAATCACACCGGAACCTATTGCTGAGGCATCGATATCGAAAGCCCCGCCAGCGACAGGAGTACCTTCCTTGAGTCCTGTCAGCTTGGCAGCCTCTTCTGTGACATAACCGCAGATATCGGACGAGTTGACAAGAGGCGGTAATTTATCATGGCATGAAGAGAGATTGAAAAGACTCAGAAGTTCCGGATCATATTCACCTGTCCGGAGATTCATGAGACCCGTTCCTGAATAGTCACTTCGTTCTGCCGAAGCTTTTCCTGTAAGGCGGAAACGGATGTAGTCCTTTGCCTCGAATATGAACTGAGTTTTTTCCAGGATTTCAGGATTGTTATCCCGAAGCCAGGAAAGAAGAGAAACAGGCTGCGATGACATTATATCCTGACAGGATATTCTTCTCGCTTCTTCTGCAATTCCTTCCTTTGACCACTTCAGCGGATACTCCCAGGCTCTGTTATCTGTGGAGATGATTCCGTTCATGGCAGGCCTGCCGTCTCTTGCCCAGAGATAAAGCCCCTTGCCATGTCCGCAGACAGCAATACCAAGTATATCCACTGAATCAACTCCGGCTTTTGCGATAACCGATGATATCATCTGGCAGTTTGCCAGCCACATCTCATCCATATCGCGTTCAACAAAGGAAATACGGGGGTGAAGAGATTCTGTCGATGTACTTGCCACAGCTATTTCCGAACCATGCACATCGTACAATGCAGCCTTGGTAGTAGTCCCTCCATTATCGAGCCCAAGAAAGTATTTCATTCTTTTCCCTTTCTGCACACAAGCAGAGCTTCGAGATAACGAAGGACTGCTCCTGCCAGGCAGGAGACAATCCTAGAACAAAAATCTGATCTGAAATCAGTAAATCCTGATTCCTGCTATTTCAGAAAAGGTGAATCAGCCCTTGTTTCAAGCCACTTCCTGCAGTATTCATCGACAAGAGACGTAATCGGTTCCGCACCGCTTTCTGTAACAATATATCCAGCTTCAATCCTGTTACTGTCTCCAGGAGTACCGAAAAGCGAGATATCGGTATTGAAGCACATACCAGGCTTGAATACCCTCTCAGTCTTCTCATCTGGGTAAGGGTTCTCAGCCTCAGCAAGCCCTGAACCATGCATCGGTGGATAGAGGTCATATTGTTCCAGGTTTTCCTTCCTGAACTGGTCTCTGACAGCAATTACCAGATTCTTCATCGGGTTTTCTGGTCTGAGCTCTTTAAGAGCAAGATCCCATGCTCTGATAAGTGAATCAATGATGAGCCAGGAATCCTTGCTATATGAACCGACTGCGAAAGGAAGCTGACAGGTTGCTGTATAACCCTGATACATAGTCGCTATACCGAAGGCAACCATGTCACCATCCTCTATGACTTTGTCTGTCGAACATCTTGGAACAACGAAGTTAGTGCGCTTTCCGGAGGAACAGAGAGTGAAGACTATAGCTTCAGCTCCTGCTTTTCTTGAAGCAGCTTCCGCAATACCGCAGATTTCAGTCTCAGTCTTGCCGATGATATCAGTAGCCAGCAAAGCTCTGATGCCTTCCTGGGCAATACGTCCGGCTTCTCTCATGCATGCCTGCTCTTCTTCGCTCTTGATTTCCCTGATTGAGTAGAAGATGCTGTCAAAATTCACAATCTCACAGCCAAAAGCCTTATCAACAGCTGAATAGAGATCCTGGCACATAGCATCCAGACCTACTATTCCAAGTCTCTTGAGACCGCATCTGGCTTTGACTTCATCAGCAATGCCCTTCAGGCTGTAATAGTTGGCATAAGGATAATCGATAGTGTCATCGATATAACCTGCGCACATATCAGGAACGTTTCTCAGATCAGGCCATACACACATCTCCTCCGCAACAGCCTTGCTTTCAGGTGCTGTGAGGACAATCGGCTCGCCCTGTGGCATTATAATCACGCTTCCCCTGTCGAATATTGGCCAGTAATTTGTTACATAGCGTAGATTCTCTCGCCTGAATTCATCTCCATAGACAAAGACAGCCTCTACATTCTTCTCAGCCATTTTCTCTCTTATCACAGAAAGTCTTCTTTCAAATTCCTTTTTGCTGATTTTAGGTTTATTCATCGCTTACCTCACATGAAAATCGGCTGACGTGGGAACTTCGTATAAACATCTCCACGCTCTTTCCCTACACGGACACTATCTTCATATCTCAGTCCGAAACCGGTATCATTATTCCCAAGGAACATATCGATACAGAAAGTCATATTCTCATAGACTGTGAAATCTGTATCTGTATCAATCCATGGTGGTTCACCCTCCATGAGCCCAGTTGCATGGCACGGTCCATAGAGTGTGTATTTTGCATGATCGGTCTTTGCAAGGGTATCGAAATACCTCTTTGCGATGTAACCTGAATTATTCTGATCATGAAGCTCTGCCTCAACAACATCCGCAGCCTCATGGGCTGCTTTCATTGCATCAAGAACCCACTTGTCAGGCTCACCGAAGAAAACGCCACGCGCAATCGATGCGGCATATCCTTCATAGCGGGCACCGATATTCAGGTGAACATAGTCATGAGGAAGAATTATCTTGCTCCTTGGCCTGCTGATAGCCTGATTGCTGCCTTTTCCTGCAAGCGTCCAGAAAGGATAAGCTTCCAGCTCTCCTCCATTTTCGAAGATAGCCTGCATTGCATAGCCGCAGACCTGCTGCTCTGTCATTCCCGGTTTGATATTCGCAAGGACATTCTCCAGAGCCTTGACAGTAATCTCTCCGGCTTTCCTCAAGCATGCGATTTCAGCTGGAGACTTGATCATTCTCAGCTGCATGAGAAGATCATCACCGCGTATGATCTCTGCCTCTCCACCGAAAAGCGCCAATGTCTGGACAATCTCATCGTAGACAATCTTCGGAAGAAGATTATATCCGGCAACTGCGAACTTCCTTATAGGGGATGTGCAATGCAGGGATTCAATCACCTCCGCCAGCGTATCCAGCTTATGACCAGGATAATCTGGATTCGAGGATTCGCGAAGACACATTATCCTGCGGATATCCTTGATCTTGGATCTGTCAGAAGCATATGTCATGCTCTCTGGACCGATCAGAAGAATCGGGTCTCCCTTCTGAGCGCAGATAACAGCTGCAGTCTCAAAAGATGGCCAGTAATCACTTAAATAGCGAACGAACTGAGGTTCAGCTTCATTTGCAAAAGCAAACAAGATATCTATTCCTCTTTCGATCATAAGCTGCTGAGCTTTTTTAACTCTCTCAGCAAACTCTTCTCTTGGGATACATATTCTATCCATTCATAACCTCCTATCTGAGTTCTCCTTTGAAATTGATACAGTCAACAGCAACAGCGAAGAATATGATCAGGCCACGTACAACAGAGTAGATGTAGACAGACGCATTCATCATTCCGAGTCCATTGAGAACAACCTGGATAAGCAGAACACCAATGATTGCACCTGGCAGGATATTTCCCTTGCCACCGAACATGCTTGCTCCACCGATAACAGCAGCACTGATGATCTGGAATTCATTATTCTCACCGAAAGTCGTATAGACCTCGCTTATCTGCCCCGCCGAGAGAAGTCCTCCGATAGCTGCAAAAACAGAACAGAGAACATATACAATGATGATATGCTTATCAACATTGATACCGATCTGCTGAGCTGCGCTCTTATTGTTTCCGATAGCCATAGTCTGCTTTCCGAACTTAGTCATTCTGAGTACGAAATTCATGATTACAGCCAGAACGATGAAAATCAGGAAAGCCACAGGAATGCCAAATATTCTGCTGTTTGAAATCACACCAAGTGCGCGTACATCGTATTTTGTCAGACCTGCAATCGTCAGTCCGAGACCACGGGCTATGTATCCGATGACAAGAGTTGCCATGAACGGGAAGATATTAAGCTTCGTTACAAGCACACCATTGATGAGACCGAACACAGCACCTACAAGAATCGCAACACCATAGGCTATGAAGAAAAGCCAGGGAGAGTTATACAATCCCTCCGGCAAGTGCATCATAATCTCGCCTACAACGACACCCGAAATGAACATAACACGCCCTACGGAGATATCGATACCACCGAGAATGAGCACGAAAATCATACCGATAGCAGCAACTCCGAAAGGAGCCATCTGCTGCAGGATAAGCATGAAATTGCTGTACGTCAGGAAATTCGGATTCGTAAAGCAGAAGAAAAGAACGATAATGGCAAACACAAGGTAAAGACCATATCTCGACAGATTCACTTTTCCATTGAATATATTCAGTTTTTGCATCCCGTCCTCCTATATTGCGTACGATCCGATAAGCTCGGACGAGAAATCTGGCTTATCAATGCTTTTGACAAGATGCCCATCTTTCATGACGACGATCCTGTCTGAAATTCCCATCAGTTCCTCCATTTCTGAAGAGATGAAGAGAATGGCAGCACCTTCGGAAGCCAGACGTAGAAGAAGCTTATAGATTTCATACTTCGCTCCAACATCGACACCACGGGTCGGCTCATCAACAATGAAGATTTCAGGTTTTGTCACAATCCATTTACCGATTACGACCTTCTGCTGATTACCTCCAGAAAGGCTGTTTGCTGTCTGCGTCTTAGGATTCGTAACCTTTACAGAGACAGCATGGATCATCTTATCGTTGAGCTCAGCTTCCTTTGCCCTATCGATCATGCCGAGTTTCCTGACAAGATTGCGGTCCATTACCATAGCCATGTTGTCATTGACAGGCTTAGGCATCATCAACCCCTCTTCTCTTCTGTTCTCAGTAATGAAAGCCATTCCGTTATTGATACAGAGATCAGGTGTTGTCTTATGGTACTCCTTCCCTTTTATGACAACACTTCCGCCCTGAATCGGGTCCACGCCGAAAATCGCACGTGCAACTTCGCTTCTGCCCGCTCCCATCAGACCGAACATTCCAAGAATTTCTCCTTTTCTGATAGAGAAATTCACATCCTTGACAGAATCAGCACAGCAGAGATCCTTTACTTCAAAAGCAACATCATTCTCAATTGTCTTTTCAAGTGTCGGATACACCTGCTTGATATCCCTGCCGACCATCTCATGAATCAGACGATCCCTGTCCCATTCTTCCGTCGGTCCATCTGCCACAATTGATCCATCACGAAGAACATAGATACGATTACTGAGCATGAGGACATCTTCAAGAATATGGGAAATGTAAATAATCGAATAACCAGCTTCTCTCAATTCGTTAAGTGTTTTGAAAAGCAGTTCCTTTTCTCTGTTTGATAGAGAAGTCGTCGGCTCATCAAAGATAAGAATATGGGAATTCTTCACAAGAGCCTTGATAATCTCAATCATCTGTCTTGTTCCCATTGGAAGCTGTCCGATACTCGTAGAAGGAGATACATTCTCGATGTGGTAACGCTTCAGATACTCTTCTGTCGTTGATGCCATCTTCTTCTTGTCGATCATTCCAAGCTTTCCCTTGGGATAGCCATCGATGTAGATATTCTCTGCAACTGTAAGATTCGAGAAAAGGCTCAGCTCCTGATGGATAAAGGAGATACCATTATCTGTAGCGACCTGCGGACTTTCAGGATGATACTCTTCACCTCTGAGGAACATGGAACCTGAATCCGGCTGCAAGACACCTCCGATGATATTCATCATCGTAGATTTTCCAGCACCATTCTCACCAACGAGCCCGAGAATCTCACCTTCTTTCAATTCAAGGGAAATTCCATGAAGAACCTGGACTCCGAAGAAACTCTTCTTAATGTCTTTTAGCTGAAGCACACTCATTCTGCGAGCCTCCTCCGGGTCGTATATCTTGCCCTTTTGAGCATGAAGTCAATGATTGTAGCCAGAAGAATTGCCAGACCCTGGACAAGCATGATTGTCTGCCATTCGACTCCGACAAGGTTCATGGCGTTATTGAGGATAACAATGAAAACAGAACCGAGAAGCGTCTGCTTCACACCACCGAAGCCACCGCTGACAGATGTTCCGCCGACAACAACAGCTGAAACGATATTCAGGAACATGGTCGAACCAAGTGTTGACATAGCTGCCATATTCCTGGCTGTAAGAACAATACCCTCAACAGCAGCGAATAATCCGCAAAGCACGAACATGATAAAGACTGTCCGCTTCACATTGATTCCGGAGATGTAAGAAGCATTCGGATTTGTACCAACGCAATATATATCTCTACCCAGCTTCGTCCTGCGGAGGATGAAATCTGCCAGGAAGAACATCACAAGGGAAATCACGACAGGAACAAGGAAATACTTTCCAGAACCGCCAAGCACAAGGAACGGCTGAGGAAGTCCTCCAATGCTGTTCTTTCCGAAGACAACCTGGGCAAACCATGTCGCAAAAGCCTGCCCGACAAGCATTGTCGCCATCGTTACGATGAATGATGGCATCTTCAGTCTGACAACTGAGAAACCATTGATGACTCCAAAGAGAAGTCCTATCAGAAGCATGGTGGCAATACCAGCAATCGTTGCCAGCACAGGATACGCTGCAAGCGGAGAGAGTGCCATGATCCAGCCACCAAGCACGCTGGATACACAGAGAACCGATGTTGCGGAAAGATCTGTTCCAGCGTTCAGTTCGATGAATGTATATCCACATGCAATAATCAGGAGATCACACAGCTGAAGACAGAGGTTCTTCATATTGTATGATGTCGTGAAATACGGGACAAATAATATGCCAAAGAGAAATACCACAAAGACGAAGAATATGATCGGATAATCCATGACCAGTCTTCTGCCTTTATCCAGCATAACCCTTATTTTCAATGATTTGTTTTCTGTTCTTTCCATTCTTTTTCCTTCCAGAGCAATGAAAAAGAATCAGGCTAGCCGGCAAGCAGCCAGCCTGACGATAAATTCAGATAATGATTATTGTTTTCTGCCTATCAGGTCAGATCACCATAGGAGTAAGCATTTGGAGCTGTTTCATCGAAATTCTGGTAATTGACAATGAATCCAGGAAGGTCGATCGTAGCTCCATCTTCAACTTCGTTGCCCTGAAGGATGTTGTATGCATATTCAACGCCCCATCTTCCGCAGAGAACAGCATCGATGACAGCATCAGCTTCTGTATATCCATCCTTGATAGCCTGAAGACCGTTTACATCACCGTCCATGGACATGACTCTGACGTGTCCCTCTTCTCCGATCTTCTTCCAGCAACCGATCTGATCGAGAGCACTCTCAATACAAGGAATGTACATATCAGAAGGAGTAAGAATGAGATCGATATCCGGGTTGGCGCTGAGGGCATTCTGAAGTCCTTTGAGAGCTGTGTCCTGATTCCAGTCGCCAGGGATCTCTGCAACAAGCTGATAGTACTCAGGATAATCATTGATTGCATCTCTCATAGCATTGAGACAGTTGACAGCATAACTGTCAGCCATGGAACCAACCATTACGAGAGTCTTAAGAGGAGCTTCAAGATTCTCGCAATCACTCATCTTCGTATACTCTTCAACAAGCTGGTATGCCAGATCGTAGGAGTTGTTGATAATCATCTTGGAAGGTGTTGCACCATCAACAATTCTATCTACCATGACGACAGGGATGCCTGCATCCATTGCTTTCTGCACAGAAGCTGCGATAGCAACAGAGTCCTCAGGATTGCAGATGATCGCATCAACCTGCTGTGCGATAAGGTTTTCCATCTGCTGGTTCTGCTTAGTTGAATCGCTTTCTGCATTCAGCAGAACAATCTCAATTCCAAGATCCTCACCGGCTTCATAGATGCCATCAATCATTGCGCTGTAGTAACCTGTGATAAAACTGATAGCAGCACCGAATCTAAGCTGTCCGTCATCTGCGGCTTCCTTACTGCCCTGGGCAAAAAGACCGGAAACGAGAAGAGCCAGTACAAGCATTGCTGCTAAAATCCTTTTTTTCATTAAAATGTCCTCCTTTTTTAATGAAACATGATTTAGTTGACAAATTACTAAACCGTTTAATTAAATCATAGCATCTCAATTCCATTTGTCAATAAAAATATTGTTCAATATTATTGTTAAAAATATTTTCTTATATTAAAAAGGAATACATTTAGTTCAAACATAGTTTTTAAGAAATCACGAAAGATAAAACCCTATTTGAAAATAATAGAATGATTAATATATAATCAAAAATTATATATTTTAGTAAATGTTTAGTTGTCTGTAATATCGCGTACAGATTCTCTTTCCATGATCGGACCGAGCTCCTCAAATACGACATTCTCGTGCTCATTCTTGAGGATTATGCTATTGAGAAGATCCACCGCTTTTACGCCCATTGAATCCGCATTGACATGCAGCGTGGTCAGGGAGGGAATGAAGAACTTGGCCATCGAGATATCATCCATGGAAATGACTGACACATCCTCGGGAACTCTTATCCCCTTATCCGCAAGCGCATTGATTGTTCCTATCGCAACCAGATCGTTGCCACAGAAGAAAGCACTTGGACAATTATTCCTGTCAATTTTCTCCTCAACAATAGCCCTGCTTGCATCCTGCAATGGATAACCTGTCGTCTCGACACAGACAATCCATTCCGGATGGATCGGCAGCTTCGCACCCGCAAGAGCTCTCATATAGCCTTTCTGGCAGCTGAGATAAAAATCCGGCAGTGCGCCGATTCCTATATAACCTATATCTGAGTGCCCTTTTTTGATCAGATACTCGGTGCATCTATATGAGCCTTCCTCATAATCGACTTTGATACAAGGATATATAGAATCTGCCATATGGGAATCTATAGCGACTATCGGGATTCCGTTATCATTGAGCTTAGCGAACGACAAGGGAACCAGATCATGCATGACGATCGCCCCATCGATATTCCCCTGCCGCACCGCAATGGATAGCGTCTCCTGGTTATCAATACTCATTACAGGAAGCATAAGCATCTGATAATCAAGCTCCGCTGCTCTCTTCACAGCCGCGTACATTGAATCACTGGCAAAGGCATCTGTGAAAAGAGAGTATGTCTCATTCATGATAATCGCAAGATTGAAGCTTCTCTTCATGCTCAGTCTTCGGGAATTGATATTAGGTATATAGCCTTCCCTCTCGACTACATCGAGAATTCTTTTCCTTGTCTCCTCACTCACCCCACCCTTGTTGTTGAGAACAAAAGAAACAGCCGCAGGAGATACACCAGCCATCTTGGATATAGTCTTGATATTCACCTTTTTCAACTTGCAAACCTCTCTAGATACCCACAGATAGCTTAATCGCTAAAATGAAATCTGGCAAGTAAAGACTAAACCGTTTTATATTTTTTCTTGACAGATACCATTTGAATTCTAAAATAAAAGCCAAAGGAATATAGCTGAAATGGAATACTCAATCAAGAAAGAAAATCTGAAGGCATGGTGTTCGATTCCCTATACGGAATTAGCTGACAATCCCGATAAAAAGTTTGACCGTATAGAATTATATCAAACTAAGAAAGAGACTTTCGAGCATATTGGAAACATGATGGCGGAGGAAGTCATTGCTAACAACAAAAAGGGAGAATACACGAAATGGATACTCCCTGCAGGTCCTCTTGATCAGTATGAAACGTTTACTAAACGTGTTAATGAAGAGGGAATCAGCCTCAAAAAACTCGTAGTATTCCACATGGATGAATGGCTTAACTGGGAAAGCCGTCCTTATCCTGTAAGATACGCATTCAACTCACTCAGGGGAATTATGGAACATGATTTTTATAGAAAAATCGATAAAAAGCTCAATGTTCCAGAGTCTCAGCGAATCTGGCCAGATGTAACAAATCTCGATTATTTTGATGATAAAGTAACGGAATGGGGCGGCATAGATACAGTCTGGGCAGGAATCGGATATAAAGGTCTGATTGCATTCGATGAATCCCCCATAGATCCATACAGCAGAATAACCATCGATGAGTATGCTGCTTCAAGAACACGTATTGTCAAAATCAATCCTGATACGATAATCGCACTATCAGAGAGAGAAGCGGGGGGATGCTATGATGCAATACCGCCAATGGCAATAACGCTTGGCTTCAAGTCAATCCTCACCTCAAAGCGAATCGTATTCATGATCACAACCGGAGCATGGAAGAATACAGTTATACGTGTATTGCTGTTCAGCGAACCGACGCTTGAATATCCTGTGACTATCCTTGTAGACAGAATCAAGGAGAAAGTCCTCTGCTGCGATGTGAATACGCTCAGACATCCATTCGAAAATGATAATGGATACTACAGCAAGGGACTTGAATGACCGATACAGAGGTTCTTGTATTTCACTCACATGGAGTCGGCCAGACAGTTAAGCTTGATGATTTCCCTCACAATGGCGAGACTGTCTGGAGCCGCAGCTGGGAAATAGGACTTGATGCTGCAAAGGGTTCGAATGTAGCCATTGCATTATCAAGGCTTGGAGTAAGAACTGCATTTGCAGGACGTATTGGTACTGATCTGTGGGGCAAAATCGCATTAGAAATGCTTGAAAAGGACAATCTTGATCTCTCAGGATTAATCCGTGACCAGAATTTCAATACGATGATAGGCATTGTCCTTGTCAGCGGTGATGGAAGCAATTCAATAATTCTCGGTGGTGACAATGCCTCTTTCACCACTGCTGAGATTGAAAATATAATCAGCAGATTCTGTTCTGCATCTTATGTTGTCACAGGCTTTGAGATTGATATGCAATCATCATTATCTATTGCAAGATATTCAGCTGAAAAAGGCAAGAAAGTAATACTCAACGCCTCTCCTATCCCAGCTGAAAACCCTGGCCCGATGCCTTTTGTCGATATCCTTGTTGTAAACGAAAGCGAAGCTCAGGCACTCTGTGGCAATTGCTCTGCCGATTTCAGAGAAACAGCCAGACGGCTGCAAGAACAATACTCTGTGAAAAACATCGTAATAACCTTAGGAAGCGAAGGCTGCCTGATACTTAAAGACAATCAGATTCATACAATCCCTGCATGGCCATGTGATAAAGTCATCGATACATCAGGTGCGGGAGACTCTTTCCTCGCTGCTATGGTTGCATTCCTGACAAAAGGATACTCTCTTGAAGATTCATGCGGGCTGGGTTCTGTCTATGCAGCAAGAACAATCTCTGAAAAAGGGACAATCACAGCTTTTGCCACTCTCAGCGAAATGCAAGAAAACTTTGAAAGATATATGAGCCTGAAATGAATGTATATTGCATCAATGTTAAAGTCTGATTGAAACATACAAAAAGTTTGATTCAAGCACGATTCAAGACTTGTTGAGAAAAACTCAGGTTTTTTTCTATCCTGATACCACCGATTATAAATTATTTCTATTTAATTGTATTTAATCTATATGCAAACGATATATTTTACATAGGATTATGTTGTTTTTAGCAAAAAATAAACTTAGGTTTGTGTTGATTTATCCACCTCCAAAGTCTAGGATTATGTTGGAGAAGATATGAAGCGAAAATTCTACAACAAGATGCTTGAATGGAAGGAAAGATCCAATGGAACTTCCGTATTGATGATTGAAGGTGCAAGGCGAGTCGGAAAAAGCTATCTTGCAGAAGAATTTGCAAAGAATGAGTACGAGTCATACATCATGATTGACTTTCTTGAAGAGAATGATGACTTCAAAGCTCATTTCAACGAGCTACGTTCCGATCTTGATTCGCTTTTCATTTTCCTGCAGGCTTATTTTAATAAAGAGCTTAAAGAAAGAAAATCGCTGATTATCCTTGACGAGATACAGAAATTTCCACCAGCAAGAGAGATGCTTAAATATCTTGTGAAAGATGGTAGATATGACTATATCGAAACAGGATCCCTTATCTCCATCTCCAGTACTTCAGATAAAATAACCATTCCATCTGAAGAAGAAAAGCTGACAATGTATCCAATGGACTTCGAAGAATTTCTCTGGGCAATGGATGAACAGCTTCTTTTTGAAAATGTGAAGAATTCATTTCAGAAAGGATTGCCTTTGATGCAGGCACTGCACAGAAAACTTATAAACAGATACTCCCAATATATTGTTGTGGGAGGAATGCCTCAGGCCGTACAGAAATTTGCAGATACAAAGAATTACAAAGAAGTCGACAGAATAAAAAAGAACATTATCAGCTTGTATCGCGATGATATATCAAAGGCGAAACCACATCTGCGAGAGAAAATACGCAGCATTTTCGATCTTATTCCATCAGAACTCAATAAGCATGAAAAGAAATTCAAGCTTTCTGATATCAAGAAAGGAGCACGGAATGATGAATATAAAGAAGCATTTCTATGGCTCGAAGATGCAAAACTTGTGAACATGTGCTACAGAGCAACAGAACCGAACATCGGTCTGAAGATGAACAAGGATAAAGAAAGCTACAAGTGCTACTTTGCAGATACAGGTCTTCTTCTAAGTATGGCTTTCGACGAGAACGAGCCCGCAATGGCAGATATCATGAGAAAACTTTCCCTGAATAAGATTGAAGTCAATAATGGGATGCTCTATGAAAATGTAGTAGCTCAATCTCTGGTTTCTACAGGGAGGAAGCTTTATTTTTATTCATCATATAGCAGAGAAGCTGATGACAGGATGGAAATTGACTTTCTCATTGCAAAATCAAGAATCACAACCAGTCATAATATTTCACCTATTGAAGTCAAATCCACTACCAGATATACATTTACTTCTCTAAATAAATACCTGAGAAAATACAAGGAATATATTAATCAGTCATACGTAATCCATACAGCTGATTATTCTGAAAGAGATGGGATAATCTACCTGCCGGCTTACATGACGATTCTTCTATAATCAGGTGTCAGATCATTCTTCTAGAATGGAAAGAAGTATTTCATACCTTTCAGAGCTTCTTTTCCAAACTGTATTGCACTTTCCTTTTTTATCATCCTGGGTACAAAGCAAGGCAGCCTCAGCAAGCCATAGGCACCATTGCCAGGAATATCTGCCAGACAGCTTCAAGAGATACCAGCATCTTATCAGAATAAAGATGCATTAGAATCTTTATACTCATATTCCGCATCACCAAGACTCTAGATTACATATATATCGAAGATATCAATAATCATCATCAGAGAGGAAAGGAAGCTTTCTGTTCCCTTTCCTTATTCTGAGGATATTCTTTGAAGCAATCATTCTCTCCATCTGGGAATCATCCTCATTCTGTGTGACAACCTTGTCGCGGTCTGGAAGAAAGAAGAGAGATGTATACTCATTCACTCTGATCTGCTCCGGTGTGATAGTATCGCTCAGTCCTATTCCTCCAAGAGTGCGACAGCGGGAAAGGCCCATGTAAAGCCCTGAATCGGGGATAAAGCTCTCCTCTCCGCTATCATTGCCTCCATGCCTTGTGTCGATATATACGGAGTCGAGAGTAAGACCCTGGGACTTATGGAATGTGACAGCATAAGCGCATTTGCAAGCAAGTGTATTCACAGTGAAAATCTTGTCATAGACAATCTTCCCATTATCATTGATATAAGCTGCAAAATAAGAGAATTCATGATAAGGAATCTTAAAAGGCTCTCTATCATCATAAGTCTTAATCACAGGTAGATAATCCTTGCGTATTTCTGAATAAGCAAAATCGACAATCGTTCCAAGAGTACCATTCTGAAAATCTATTTCTTTGTCATTGCAGATGCACATCACCTGCTGTCCAAGATAAAGCGTCTGAGAGTCTTCAAGAATCGGGAAGAAATCATTGAAGATTGCCTTTCTCCCCTGTGGATCTGCCGGATCATATTTTGCGTAGAAAGGATCTGAAGTGAAAGGCCCTGAAACAGAGGAAGTATAATCATGGTGCTCTGCTCCACTGTCTCTGAAAATCTGGATATGACGCTCATTATAAGCTCTGACATCCCTGTTTCTGCCTGTCAGGAAAAGCATATGGCTATTCTCACTGTCGAACTTTGCTCGATGCTCTGCCTCTGAAACCTTTCTCGTGTTGATTATGCTAAGAATATCATCAAGCTTGGACTTGTCAGCAAAGCGGATTACATTGAGCATCTCTTTGAATGAATCATCGCTCTGCCTGTAGCCTGTCTGCAGTTCAATAGTTATTCTCTTTGTTGCTCTGAAGATCGGAGAGAAGAACCAGTACCCTACTTCAGCATTTCCATACCGCTCCTGCCACTTCTTCTTCAGGCTCCTCTCCTTTTCGTTTGCTGGTTTACACTCTGCAATCGGGGAAACGGGTGGGAGCTGCAGCACATCTCCGAAAAGAATGACTTTAAGACTCTTTCCATCTTTTCTATGCCCATTGATGTAATTCACATGGGAGAGAATATAATCGAGGAGGTTGCAATCCACCATGCTTATCTCATCAATGAGAAGATATTCATAGCCGCTGAGAGCCTCGAGGGTGCTGTCATTCATCTTGTTCCAGTCATAGAATGGATAGGCACCTATGCGTAAAGCTGAATGTATTGTCGAGCAGTTAATCCCATGCTGAGCGATATTGAAAGCCGCAACACCTGTGCTTGCCACTGGCAGTGTGACAAGAGGGAATTTATCGCAGATGATTCTGTAAATGACGCTCTTGCCGCATCCACCGGGGCCAGCGATGGTTACTATCGGGTAGTCTCCATCGAAACAGACAGCAAGCGCTTCTTTAAAGCGCTCATCATCGAGCTTAACGTATTCATAGCCGTCAGGTATTGTGTATTTCCTGTTCTTATAGAAAAAAGACTGTTCCATCTCATCTCCTCATAGCTTGACCAGATTTCTCGATGCCTGATCACTGTCATAAGCATATTCGTTTCCCAGAGAAAAAACTCTGATCCTTATTTTACTGCCAACACCAGTGACGATTGCCCTTTCGCCTTTTTCCGTGATGACGATATCACCTTTCTTAAGATAATCAGAAGAAGGAGCCTCTGCAGCCCATGAAATATCATCACTGAAGTCTGCATCATGATAAGTATCGAGAGAACCATTATAGAGGGACGGATCTATATTCTGAAGGAACATCGATGGAATGGATTCATTACCTTTGCTATCCTCTTCCACATAGCTGACATAGAGAAGCTTCTTCGCTCTCGTTGCAGCAACATAGAAAAGCCTTCTCTCCTCTTCTATCTCCTCCTTAGTTTCAGCCTTTTCAAGCGGAAGCACATCATCATTCACATCGACGATGAAGACTCTGTCAAATTCAAGTCCCTTTGCCTTGTGGATTGTCAGAAGGCGGATATTCTTCTTTGCATTCCGTTTCTTCCCATCATCGGAGGAAAGCATAAGTGCTGATATGAAATCACGTAGTTTCGTACTGCCTGACTCAACAAGACAGGTTTTGCGAAGAGAAAGGAAATCACTGATATTTCCAATCTTGCCGCTCTTTTTCGGATCAGAGAGGAAACCTTTCCCAAGAACCATGCCTGTGACAGCATTTTCAAACTCATAAGAATGTCTCTTATCCTTTATCTTCCTTGCATTATTGAAACATTCCAGAAAATACGGTGCCCAGGAAGCACAAGGTGCGGAAAGCTTTCCTTCTCTCAATGCATTCTCAATGCCGATTATGAAATCCAAATCATCAGCATGCATGCAGATTGTTTCAGCATCATTATCGCTTATCACATCATCCATGCCATTGATGAAAGAACCAAAAGCATCCTCATCCTTTGAATTCTCCAGCAGCTGCAGACCATAGAATGTCTTCTTTATAGTATCATTCCTCAGAAGATATGAGATACTATCTGAGATATCAACATCGAGATTGGATTCCAGAAGCGGATAGATGAACCTGTTAACTTTTGCATTGGTACGTGCCAGGATTGCAGTATCCATCTGAGGATCCTGCATGATGATATCAATGACGCTATAAATCTCTTCATCAGGATCATGTGCAGAGAAGATGTAAGGCTTCTCACCATATTCATTTTCAGTAATGATTGTCTTGGAAATCCTGTCAGAGCTCTGCTCGATAATGGCTTTTGCAAAATCAAGTATCGCTCCATTTGACCTGTAATTGCATCCAAGAGGAATGGTGTAAACTCCTTTGTTGAGATGATATCTCCTTATATTCTCAACCTTTGCACCTCTGAATCCATAGATCCCCTGGTCATCATCACCGACTATCATCAGCTGGCATTGAGGTCCTTTGAGCTTTTTCAGGAATTTATCCTGCATTGAATTCGTATCCTGATACTCATCGACAAGAATCAGCCTGTATTTCCCATGAAGCTTCTCTCTGACTTTTGCATTCTCATCAAGGAGTTCCATGGCTTTGAGAATCAGATCCTCGAAATCAAGGAGATTATTCTTTTCCAATTCTCTTTCGTATTCTTCATATATCTCTGGGAAATTCTGGATAGCAGCTTTTTCTGCGATAGCTCTCACTTCTTCGCTGTTCCATGGAAAAATCTCATTATCCTTTGCCATTGATATAAGATCAGCAATATCCTCCGCCTCTCTTCTTTTTACATTTGCAATTGACTGGACAAAATTCAGCTGGTCTTTGTCATCAAGGAGCTCATATTCAACTGGGATGAAGCTTTCAATCAGATTCATTCCATAAGAATGAAATGTAGAAATTGTAAGATCATCAAGATTATCGCTGCCTTTGCATAACCCTTTCACCCTCTTACACATCTCCTCTGCAGCCTTTCGTGTGAAAGTCAATGCAAGAATCTGCGATGGCTTATAACCCATATAATTCAAGGCAAAAGCTATTTTCTCCGTAATCACTCTTGTCTTTCCAGAACCTGCTGTCGAGAGAATAAGAAGATCATGGGAGAAATCCATGACAGCTTCCATCTGATTTTTATTAAGCCCTTTGCTTTCCAGATACTGTTGTCCTGCAGTCAAATCCATATGAATAAACCTTTCCCAGATTTTATGATTATATATTCAGTCTAGTACAACTAGGTGGCATTATTAATAATTTTCTACATTTTTATCAAATAATCTGACAAAACCAAAGGCTTGCCGCGTATTAACTATTGGAGGCAGATTATGAATATTGGTTATAATGATGACATGAAAGGGATAAAGACAGATTCTTTCACGTTCGAGGACTTCGTAAAGAACGATGACATCCTTTATGTGGACAAGACTGAGTATGCCTACAGTCTTGTGAGCAATAAGCCTGATAAGCGCTTCTTTTTCGTTTCGCGTCCACGCAGGTATGGAAAGTCGCTCTTCTGCTCGATGCTCCATGCGATCTTCGACGGAAGGAAGGAGCTTTTCAGGGATCTCTATATAGGAAAGACGGATTATCCCTTCGAGAAGTATCCTGTCCTTCATTTCGATTTCAGCGGGATGAACATGCGTACTGCCGATACGTTCCTGAATGTATTCCGTTCATATATCCGGTATCAGGCAGAGCGCAATGGGATAGAACTCCTCTCTGATAGCCCATCTGCAATGCTTGATGAGCTTATAATCAAGCTGAGTGATGAAAAAGGGCCTGTGGTAATACTGATTGACGAGTTCGATGCACCATTTACATCCGGAAGCGCTGAGAAGGATATACAGGATACAGCCAGGAGAGAATTCAATGCATTCTATGCCACGATAAAGAAGCACGGTTCAAGGATCAGGTTCTTCTTCATCACAGGAGTTGTGAAGCTTGCTAATCTCTCCATCTTCTCAGCGATGAACAATCTTACGGATTTGTCTATGCTTCCCGAGTTTGCCTCTGCTTTCGGGTATACTGAGGAAGAGCTTGAAGAATACTTCGGGGAAGGGATAGATGAGTATGTTGAAGCCCATCCTGATGTGAAGAGGAATGATTTCAAGGCAAGGATAAAGGCATATTATGATGGCTACAGGTTCTCACCCCGCTCTGAGATTACTGTCTACAATCCTGTATCTGTAGGAACCTTCTTCAGTCAGGGGTGTTACTTCCAGAATTACTGGGATATGACTGGGGTCCCTAAAT
>CALXLB010000086.1 GCA_944389085.1 uncultured Spirochaetaceae bacterium | reverse complement strand
TCAAAGAGCTTCAGGCATTCCTGACGCTTCTCGTTCGGAATCCTCTGACGGAGGTACAAGGTTTTTTCTTCCATCTTCGTCCTCCTCCAATGGATGCCTGCTACCCTTTCCGATAGCAGGCTGGATTCCAAATGATTACTGTGCGTCTGCAACAGTAAGAGTCATAACAGCATAAAGATCTGCTGATGAATACTTTGTAAGCTTTACTACATAGTAATATTCATCATCTGCTTCAGCTGTTGCTGGAATTGTAAATTCATAATCTGCACCAGACTGTCCTTCGACTGTGAAGTTTGCACCATCGGCAAAAACTGTATCAGCATCAGATGGTTCGACATCCTTTGTCCATGAAGTTACAGAGATTGTTACATCTGAAATCTTGAACTTCTCGCCAGCCTTCACTGTAGCAGGAGCTGTTGCAGTAAATGCTGTTACACTTGGTTCACTGATTGTGAATATAGCTGTTGTCTTATCTGTTCCAACAGCAATCTCAAGTGTAGCTGTGTCAGCATTAAATTTCTGAGTACCATCAATTCCACTTGTCCATGCACCAGTTGCTGTCTCAGTTACATCTTCTGTTACACCACTTACATATGTAGCTGTAACTTTGCCATATGTGCTCATTCCTTTGGCATTAATAGCAGCAGATTTCTCCCCCTTAACAAGAGTTACAGGTGTTGCAAGAGGTTCAAATGCAATGCTTTCTACAGAATCTTTTTCAAGAATTACACCGAATTCATTCTTCCCTGTGTATTCGGTATCCTGTGTGAAAGAATCTGCTGTTCCTGCTTTAGCAAGCGATGGCTTGAACTCTACAGTTGCAGCACCAGCTGTGGAACCTGAACCTGACTTATAGTCAACAACATACTGATCAGCTGTAAGAGCCTGTGTAACATCCTCTCCTTCAGCATTCTCATAAACAGCATTTACTGTGTATGGAGTCTTGTTGAAAAGAGCATCGAGTGTTGCAGCTTCATCACCAATCATCTTGCCTTCATCTGTAGCACCAGCATAATAACGCTGAGGATCAGAAGGGCCAGAAACTGTCAGAGCTTTTACATCGTAAACAACAGCTGTAAGAGTTCCTGTTGCTTCTTTTTCATAATTGTATGCTGTATATGTAACAGTACCTACATCTACAGGTTTAAACTCTTTTGTTTCTGAGTCAACAGTGCTAGGTGCAGCTGTTGAATTGAATTTGATTTCATAATCAGAAGCTGGCACCTGGAATGTTGTACCATCATAATAGCGGCCCATGATAACATAAGCTGTCTCGGCTGGTTTCTGATTCTCCAGTACCGTCGGCACAGATTCCGTATAAAGCTCAACTACAGGATTTGCGAACTCCACCTGTGGGTTGTTATCGCAAGCTGTGAATGCAAAAAGCATCAGAGCAGCGAGTACTCCAATAAGGATTGATTTTTTCATATCGTTCCTTTCCTCCAAGTTATTTCTGAAACTAAGCCTACCCCCCCCGGTATCAATTTGTCAAGACTTTTGTTCGAAAATTTTTAGGAAAATATATTTGTAATTTTAATAATTATTCTATTTACAAATAGACTATTCTAAAATAGATTAATTATAGAGGAGGTCAAATTATGTTTTTGAAAAGAGAAAGAGAGCGGCAAGAACTGCGCGATTTCATTGAAAGCAAAAACCCAACAGCAGCTATGATCTATGGAATCAGGCAGATAGGGAAATCATCATTGATACTCAAAGCTGTTGAGCATCTTGATAACGTTCTCTATTTTGAATGTCTTGATTCTCCTGTTGAAGAAAATCTTAGCTACTTAGCAAAAAGAGTAAAAAGCCAGTTAAATCTTCCAGTCCCTGCAGCTGAAGATATAATCTCCTTTTTTGATAACCTCAAGGCATTCAGAAGAAACATCATCGTGATACTGGATGAATATCAATTTCTTAAGAGGAATTTCACCAACGGTAATATGGATTCATATATGCAGAGCATTATCGATTCAGCAAAAGGAACTGGAATCAAGATAATTCTCTGCGGTTCTTATGTCACAGAAATGAAAGAACTCTTAGAAAAAGACAACCCTTTATTCAACCGCTTTCAGCTTATCCTTCATATCAAAGAATTGGATTACTACGATGCAGCAGCATTCTATCCTACTCTGTCACCATATGATAAAGCTGCATTCTATAGTGTCTTTGGTGGTAATCCAAACGCATTATCTTTAATTGATGGTACTCAGTCCCTTGCTACAAACATAAAGAATCTATTCTTGAAGGAAAACGCACCTTTACGTTTCTATGTTGATTACATTCTCTTCAATGAGCTGAGAAAAGCGCAGGCAGCGAATGCGGTAATGGATATCCTGAAAAACTCAAAATTCAGATTCAGCGAAATAGAAGAAAAAATACATGGAATCGAAGAAAAGAATCTTGCCAGGCAATTGAAGGTCCTTATTGATATCGAAGCTATTGAGAAAGTTTCTCCTACAAATACTAAGGATGATAAGCGTAAATCGTTCTATACAATCACAAACAATCTTGTCAGATTCTATTATGCTTACATCTTTTCTCATAAAGATGAACTGAGAAGACTTGGCCCTGATACTTTCTTCAGAATGTATATCGAGCCAAGCCTTAATACTTTCATAAGCTATCGTGTTGAAGGTATAGCCAGATCTTATTTCTTCAGAAAAGCAAAAAGCGATTCACTTGGCGATGTCTATGATATTGGTAGCTACTGGTATGACGACAGGAGACTGAAGAAAAACGGCGAATTCGATTGTGTCATCAAACGAAAGAATTCTTACGATATCTATGAAGTGAAATATCTTTCAGAACCACTTTCTGAAGACTTAATGAATGAAGAAATAAAGAAAATCAGAGATATCAGCGACCTAAGTATCGGCAGAATCGGGTTTATCTCCTTCTCCGGCTTCGAGAAAATAATTGATGGTATCGAAGAGATTTCAGGTGATGAAATCTATATGTAAAGACCAGCAAGTTGCCCTGCTGGTCCCAGAAATAACTTTGGAGTGATAGAACGTTGTCTTCACTCAATAACCTATTTCAGAGGGAACTCATCTCGTTCCCCTCTCCGCCCACGAGTTGTCCCCCGCGGCATACTTCCGCTTGTATTCCCGGACTGTATATGTATTGAGTCCGGCAATACGCGCAGTTGCTTTGTATCCGTATCCCTGCTCAAAGAGCTTCA
>CALXLB010000085.1 GCA_944389085.1 uncultured Spirochaetaceae bacterium | reverse complement strand
CCGGCAGCTATATTCACCAATGACAGGTATAATATCTGGACTATGTCTGATAAGGTTGAAGGCTTCGAGGTCAACGTCAACAACGTAATCTTCTGGGATAATCTCAGATGTAAGAACTGAAATGATAAGAGACAGGCTTTGGCCTGTCTCTTTCTGGATAAAAGGAGGTAATAATGTTCAGCAGTTCTGATTTCACACCTTCGGTATTCGAGGGAAAAGGAGAGATAGAGCTCCGCGGTAAGAAGATTTCTTATCATACAGTGAGCGAGGATAATGTCATCTATGACAATGAGGGAAAGGCAGTTGCCTCTATCTTCTCATTCTCATATTTCAGGGATGGCGTGGAGGATACATCAACACGTCCTGTCATATTCGGCTTCAATGGAGGCCCCGGAACATCTTCATGTATGGTCCACACAGGCTTTCTCGGTCCTAAACGGCTGAAGTATAAGGAAGATGTCGATGATATGACGGGTCTTCCACCATATGAGACTGTTGATAATCCTGAGTGTCTTCTTGATATCGCTGATATTGTGCTTGTAGATCCGGTCTCCACAGGATTCGGAGTTCTCCTCGATGAAACAAAAGGCGAGAAATTCTTTGGCGTTGAAGAGGATGCAGAAGCTTTCCTCATCTTTGTCCAGAGATGGCTGCAGAAGTATGAGAGATGGCTCAGCCCGAAATATGTCATAGGAGAAAGCTATGGCTGTACCAGAGCCTCCGTGGCAGCAGGAATTGCTGCAAGGGGAAGTGCTGACAGGAGTTATGACTTTGAGTTCGATGGCATTGTATTCATCGGCAATACCGTCACTACTGGAAAGTATTTCAACAGGGAAGTACCTGCAGAGCCGGCAGTCCTCGGATTCCCGACATATGCTGCCATAAACTGGTATCATAATACAGATCATTCCGTATCGGTCGATGAATGGGTCAGCGAGGCAAAGGCCTTCGCGGATACTGAATATCTCAGCGGACTGTACAGAGGCAGCAGACTCAGAGGAGCGGAAAGAGAGGAACTCAAGAAGAAGATAATCCATTATACCGGAGTATCATCGCAGTATCTTGATGAGAGGAATCTCATCATTGATGATGCTTCTTTCCGCCATGAGGTCATCAGAAAAAAAGGGCTTGCAGTTTCCAGACTCGATGCGAGGATGACAAGGCCTCTTTATAACCCCTTTACCGATGAAATCGAGTATGGCCTTGCAACAGATGCATCTCGCGGCAAGTACAATCCGCTTTTCCTCTCTGCATTGACAGGGACGCTCTTCCCGATTCTCGGAATACATGATTTCACAAGACCATATGTATCGTCTGCTGCCCTTTATAAGAAGTGGAACAAGGAAGCAGAGCTCACTACTGCCCAGCATCTGTACAATGCCATGTGGCGTACCCCTGGAATGAGAGTATTCTTCGCCAATGGTTATTATGATATGGCAACTGAAATCGGTGTTGCCTATTACATGCTGGATCATGCGAACCTTCCAGAGGATAGAGTTTCGATAAAAGGATATCCGTCAGGGCATATGATTTATATCGGAAACCAGAACATAAGAAATCTTACGGATGATATCCGTCTCTTCATCGCAGGCAATCAGCCATCATAAAGGAGGAATCGATATGAAGAAATTCGTGTTCAACAAGGAGAAGAATGACGAACAGCGCAGGATGCTGATGATGACTCCGTCCATCGAGGAAGCGGAAGCTCTCATCAGAAAGGACGATACTGATCCATATGCATGGTATGTGATGGGAAAAGCTTTCGGATGTGCGAATAAATCAGAAGAGGCTATTGTTGCATTCTCAAAAGGTATCTCATATGCGCCATTCTATGCTCCGAATTACTTTGGCCGCGGAAACAGATACAACCGCAACTATGAATACTGGAAGGCTGCTGCCGATTACAGTGTGGCAATCCAGCTTGATCCATCTAACTGGCTTTACAGATATTACAGAGCAACGGCATTGAATCTCAATGGAGACATCGAGGATTCCATTCCGGACTTCAGGGACTGCCTAGATTACATGGATGAGCATGAGCATTATCCTATAGTGCATTGGCTCTATGTCTCCTATGCGGAACTCGGAGACTATAAGAAGGCAGAGGACTCACTTTCCCTGATTGCCGATGATGTTGTTCCTCCCCAGATGGATTATGGATATTGCAGAAGCGTGAAGCTTTATAAAGGCCTTGTATCTCCTGAGGAGTACATCGATGAGGAGCAGATGGCAAAAGAGGTCCTTCCCACTCCTGACAGAGTCCGCCTCGAAGAGAACTCAATGCTTTATGGTCTTTACTGGTATTGGATGATCCACGGAGATGAGAATAAAGCCAATGCTGCAATAAAGCGTCTTACTGAGATTGCATATCCAGGTACGTTCGGGCATACGAAGTCACTGCCTATTGCCAGGAGGCTTGGACTCATCAAATAAGTGATTTACCAGGCTGCAAGGGAGCGGATGAGTTCTCTCTTGCGGCCTGACTGAGCAAGAGATGCAGGTGAGTGAGAATTTCATTTCGCTCTGATTATATTTATTCCAGCTTCTCTGAACTGCTGTACAGTGCTTTCATCTGCACAGGAATCCGTGATGATATTCCTTATTGCAGGAGTGGGGCATGATGTGAAGTTCCCTATGGCATTGAATTTCGTGAAGTCCGCAAGGATGTAGCTGGAAATCGTTGCATTCTCCAGCATCAATGAGTTTATGTTCACTTCATTGGCATTCTTTGTCGTCATTCCTTCCTGAATGGAGAGTCCTGTACAGCCTAAGAAACTTTTATGTACCCGTATTTCTCTGATGGTTCTCATTGCCATGTCTCCGACAAGGGCTGATTTAGGGTTTCTTATCTCGCCACCTGTGAGATAGACACTTACGGAATGCGGAAACTCCATGTTTATCGCTTTGCCATTGTTGGTGATGACCGTGACGTTTTTGGCACTGATATATGAAATCATGGAAATAGCAGTGGAACTAGTGTTGATGAAGATTATGTCATTGTCTTCTACGAGGGATGCTGCATAGCGGGCTATTGCTGTCCTGCAGCATGTTATGAGATCAATTGATTCCGACTGGATTACTTTGTATCCCCCGAAGAAGAGTTCTATCTTGTTCTCCTTCTGCAATGCCTGGAGATCACGTCTTATAGTGATTTCCGATGTCCTGAAATGTTCTGCAAGCTCAGTGATTGTCAATTCGGGATCATTGCTGATGGTGTGGAAGAGCTTGTTTCTCCTCTCAATGACTAACTGCATTTTGTTTTTCATATATAGCCTCTTATTATCATAACATATGAAAATATTATCAGCAGATTTTCACAAAAACAATTTTAATATGAAATAATATTCAGAATTTTCTTGCAAAGGAGAAAAAACATGGTCTCCTGAGAATAACAAAAGGAACAAAAAAGGAGAAATTCATATGAGAAGGACACTGATTGCGTTTGCTGTCATGGCAGTTTTCGCTGTATCGCTTTTTGCTGGTGGAAGCAATGAATCTGCTTCTTCAGGCCCATCTGGTAATCTTGTCTTATATTCATCGGCAAATGATGAAGAGTATTACATGATTGTGGATGCATTCCAAGCGAAATATCCGAATATAGATATCCAGGTTGTTCAGGGTGGAACGGGAGAACTTCTTGCCAGAGAGCTGGCAGAGGCGGAAAATCCTCAGGCAGATGTCCAGTTCGGAGGACTCTCTTATTCTCATTCAGTAACACATGCAGATCTCTGGGAGGAATATGTATCCCCGAATAATGAAAAACTTCCAGAAGCATTCAAGAGTGCGAATGGCAAGGTCACTCTCAAATCGCTCAACCTCCAGGTACTGCTTGTGAATAAGGCTCTGGAAGAGGAAACAGGTATTACAATCACAAGCCTCGAGGATATCCTCAGACCTGAATTGAAGGGAAAGATTTCTTTTGCTGATCCGAACCTCGGTTCCACAGCTTATAAATGGCTCACAACTCTGCTGTATGTAGAAGGCAATGGAGACCCGGAATCTGAAGAAGCCTGGGGATATGTGGAGAAGCTTATCCAGAATCTTGATGGCAAGCTTGCCAATTCAACTGGTACAGCTCACAGAAGCGTAAAAGATGGCGAGTATGTTGTTGGCTTCACATCAGAATCCAATGCCAATTCCTATCTGGCTGAAGGGTTTGGGGATGTGGTACGTGTTGTTATCCCGACAGAAGGTACAACAGCTCCTTCATATGGTGTCGCAATCATAAAGAACTGCAAGAACCTTGAGAATGCAAAGCTCTTCATCGATTTCATCATCTCCGATGAGGCTCAGGCAATCTATGCTGATTCATCTTTCAGACCTGCCAATACCGAGTTCAAGAATACAAGAGACTACTTCATTGACATCAGCACTGTAAAGCTCTTTGCGGAAGATAATGACTATGTCTCAGAGAATCAGCAGGCAATCCTCGATAAATTCAACAATCTCTGGGCAAAGTATAACTGAAACTGAACCTCTCTTCTGCCATCCTGCTCTGCTGGGAAAGAGTTCTCAGCAAGGGTGGCAGCTTCTGAAATCATCTGAACAGGTAGGAAAATCGAAATGAAGGTAAGGATAACCATAGATCATGCTCTTAAGAAATATGATGGCAATACAGTAATTCCTGATCTCAGCCTCGTGGTGGAGGAAGGGGAGCTTTTCACGCTGTTAGGACCTTCTGGCTGTGGAAAGACAACGCTTCTGAGAATGATAGCTGGTTTCAATAGCGTTGAAGGTGGAAAATTCTTATTCAATGACAAGGAAATAAATAATCTCAGTCCATCCAAGAGAAATATAGGAATGGTTTTCCAGAACTATGCAATATTCCCGCATATGTCTGTCAAAGAGAACGTCATGTTCGGTCTCAAGAACAGGAAACTTCCTCAGGATGAGATTGAGAAGACTACGGCGAAATTCCTCCGTCTTATGCAGATAGAGCAGTTCAAGGACCGCATGCCTGACAAGCTTTCCGGCGGTCAGCAGCAGAGAGTTGCGCTCGCACGTGCCCTGGCAATCTCTCCAGATGTCCTTCTTATGGATGAACCACTGTCCAATCTTGATGCCAAATTGAGAATTGAGATGCGTAAAGTCATAAAGGATATCCAGAGAGAGGTCGGCATCACAACTGTCTATGTTACACACGATCAGGAAGAAGCAATGGCAATAAGCGATCGTATTGCTGTAATGAATGGTGGTGTGATACAGCAGATCGGAAGCCCCAGAGAGCTTTATCAGAGGCCGCAGAACCTGTTTGTTGCCACATTTATCGGACATACGAATATCGTGAAGGCAAAGCTTGCTGGCAATAATATCCTGTTCGATGGCTATAAGCTTGTGCTGGATAATCTCAAGGATGTTCCTGACCAGGAAGTACAGGTCTCTATCCGCCCAGAGGAATTCATCATCAATGAGGATACCTCTTCAGAGGGAATGGATGCCGTTGTTGAGGATTATGTCTTCCTTGGCCTTACCACACAGTATTTCGTGCGTCTTGCTGACGGTGATGCTGTTGAAATCATAAGAGAATCAATCGTCGGAAAGGATCTTGCTGTCGGACAGCATGTGAAGCTTCAGGTCAAGACGGAGAAAATCAATGTCTATGATGCGAGTGAAGCTGCTATGACACTTATCCGGAAGGAGTGAGTATGAGAATAGATGGTTTCAGAAAGGATAAAGCAGTCTGGACGCTCATCTCGGTCCTGATCTTCATATTCTTCTTCATGTTCATCGTCTATCCGATCTTCAGCATCCTCAAGAGCTCGATTTATGAGAATGGTGCATTCACGCTGGAGAATTTCAGACGCTTCTTCGGTGAAAGTTATTATTCATCAACGCTTATAAACAGCCTCAAGATTGCGGTTGTCGTTGCACTCTGTTCGCTGGCTCTGGGAATTCCTCTGGCTTATTTCAACACAATGTATGTACTGAAAGGGTCTACTGCCATACAGATCATCACGATTCTGTGTTCAATGAGTGCCCCATTCGTCGGCGCATATTCCTGGATTCTGATGTTTGGAAGAAGCGGAGCGATTACCAAGTTCCTTTCAGATGTCTTTGGCTTCAAGATGCCTAACATCTATGGATTTGCCGGAATCGTCATTGTCATGACAACGAAGCTTTTCCCGCTTGTGTATCTCTATGTATGCGGAGCAATAAAGAATATTGATAATTCGCTTCTGGAAGCTTCGGAAAGTATGGGTGTTGTTGGTGTAAAGCGTTTCTGGAAGATAACTTTCCAGCTTTGCGTACCGTCTGTTCTTGCTGTTACCATGATGGTATTCATCAGGGCTCTTGCTGATTACGGAACACCTGCTCTTATCGGCGAAGGCTACAGGACCTTCTCTGTTGAAATCTACAAGCAGTATATGGGTGAGGGTGGCAATTCGCATGGATTCGCCTCTGCCATCAGCGTGGTTGCTATAGCCATAACAGCTGTATTCTTCTTCGCACAGAGGTATTTCGCAAACAAGCATAGCTTCAAGATGAACGCATTGCATCCTATACAGAAGAAGAAAGCAAAAGGCTTCTATAATGTGTTCATCCATGTTGTTTCCTATGCTCTGGTTGCTTTCTCATTCCTTCCTCAGGTGTATCTTGTGTATTGTTCATTCAGAAAGACGACACCTTCCGGACAGAGCTTCATTGAAGGCTATTCGCTCAACAACTACAGGCTGTTTTTTGCAAGAATGGGTGAATCGGTCTGGAATACGCTGCTTCTGGGTGGTTTCACGCTGATTGTGACTATATCAATAGCTGTACTCATTTCTTATCTCATCGTGCGTCTGCCCAGTAAGCTTAACAATACAATCGATACGCTTTCAATGCTGCCATATGTCATACCTGGATCAGTAGTCGGTATAGCGCTCGTTATTTCATATAGTACCAGGCCTCTGGTTCTGACAGGCACTTTCATAATCATGGTGATAGCGATTTCAATCAGGAGAATGCCTTACACTATAAGGTCCAGCGTCGCGACGCTCCAGCAGATTCCGATTACTGTCGAGGAGGCAGCGGAGAGTCTTGGAACAACACGTGGCAGGACATTCCTGAGAATCACGATACCTATGATGAGCAATGGAATCATAAGCGGAGCTATCCTCAGCTGGATCACCATCCTGACGGAGCTTAGCACATCAATTATTCTCTATAGCTCTAATACGATTACCCTCACTCTTGCGACATATAACTTTGTCTCAAGAGGAAATTATGGCTGTGCTGCAGCCTCTGCAAGTATCCTGACGTTCTTCACAGCTCTGTCGCTTGTGCTTTTCTTCAGGATTTCGAAAACGAAAGACCTTTCAATGTAGGAGTAAAAATCATGTCTAAGATCAGTGAAATGACAAGAGAATCATGGATAAAGGCTACATTCCCGGAATGGGGAACATGGCTTGTTGAAGATATCGAGAATGCGAAAGTGCAGCCAGGCAATGTGTCGATGTGGTGGCTTGGTTGTACTGGAATCTGGCTTAAGACACCTGCAGATACGAATATAACGATCGATCTCTGGTGCGGGAATGGAAAAAGAACACATGGGGATGGGCTTATGAAACCAGGGCATCAGATGGCTAATATGTGTGGCGGTAGGAAGATGCAGCCGAATCTCCGCAACATTCCTTTTGTAATTGACCCGTTTGCTTTCAAGAGCGTGGATGCTGTTCTTGCTACGCATTATCATCAGGATCATATGAGTCCTGAATGGGCTGCCCATGTCGTGAATTCTGGCATGACGACAGTCGATGCGGATGGTAAGACAATACCTGTACCGTTTATAGGGCCATATAAGTCTGTTGAACTCTGGAAGAAGTGGGGTGTTCCTGAGGACAGATGTATAGTCGTAAAGCCTGGTGATACGATAAAGCTGAAAGATATTGAGATTGTCGTACTTGATAGCTTTGACAGGACTTGTATAGTCACAACCGATTCAACGGGAGAGGATAGGGAAGAACTCTGGGGCAATTGTCCGATGGATATGGATGAGAAGGCTGTCAACTATCTTCTGAAAACACCAGGAGGAAACATATATCATAGTGGGGATTCTCATTTCTCGATTTATTTTGCTAAGCATGGCAAGGATTATGATATCGATGTTGCCTTTGCTTCATTCGGTGAGAATCCTGTGGGAATGCAAGATAAGATGAGTTCTGTAGATGTGCTCCGCATGGCAGAGAGCCTCAGGTGCAAGGTTGTGATTCCGATCCATTGGGATGTCTGGACGAACTTCCAGCCTGATTGTGAGGAGATAAAGCTTCTCTATGATTTCAAGAAGGACAGGAATGAATATGGATTCCATCCATTCTTCTGGCAGGTCGGAGGAAAATATACATATCCTGCAGATAGCGGGAAGCTGTATTACCACCACCAGCGTGGATTTGAGGATTGTTTTGAGCACCCTCAGAATATTCCATTCCGGTCTTGTCTGTGAGGTATTACATGGATTTCCGAAAGAAGATACTTGCAAATCTGGAGCTTTGTTATTGTGTTGCTCCTCTGGTTTACAGAGGAGAGCAGCATTATCTTGTTGCTTCCGAGAAAGAATTTCCATGTCTGCTCTTCGATAGCAATGGCAATGTTGTTGAGAAGGTATGGGATGGGCCCGGCGGTACGATGACTATTGTCCAGCCGGAAGGTACAGATGGGTTTTTCCTGGCGACACAGAAGTTCTATTCTCCTAATAATTCGAAAGAGGCATATCTTGTAGCGGCGAAGAGAGAGGCCAGCGGATGGCGAATCCATCCATTTGTCTTGCTTCCATTCGTTCATCGCTTTGATGTTCTCTCGCGCAATGGATCGCGTTATATCCTTGCATGCTGCCTTAAAAGCGGGCATGAGTACAAGGACGACTGGCGTTTTCCTGGTTTTACTTGTTATGCAAGAATGCCAGAGAATCCGGAGGATCTTCTGGAGAAGAAGCTTGAGTTCAATGTCCTGCAGACAGATATGCTTAAAAATCATGGATATACGCGGAATATTCATGAAGGAGTCGAGACGGGAATCGTTTCATGCGATAGCGGGGTGTTCAGGTATACTCCTCCTGAGACACCTGACGGTGAATGGCTGATTGAGAAACTGATTGAGGATCCGGCAAGCGATGCGCTCTTTGTGGATTTTGAAGGGCACGGAGAAGAGGAGCTTGTTGTGATTTCTCCCTTCCATGGTGATACGCTTTCCATCTATCGCAGCATGGATGGGAAATACTTCAAAGTCTGGGAATATGAACACAAAACAGAGTTTGCACATGCGATAACGGCTTTCTCTGATGAGCGAGGCAAAAACTATGCTGTTATAGGGCATCGCAAAGGAAGACAGAATATTCTGGCGATAACAAAACGGGATGGTGAGTACGAAATCTCTCTGATTGATACGTTTGCCGGTTCTGCCAACATAATTCCTGCTGTCATTGATGGAAAGAAAGCATTGCTCTCCGCGAACAGGGAAATCAATGAGATTGCCTGTTACAGCCTTGTGGAGGAATGAGTTTGGATAAACTGTATTCATTAGGGCTCTACGAGAAGGCCTTTCCTGCTCATTTCGATATAACGATGATGCTCCGTCTTGCTGCTATTGCGGGTTTTGACAGGCTGGAACTCAGCATAGATGAAGGGGAAGAGAGGCTCTCGAGACTGGATTGGTCCGAACGCAGTGTCATGGGAATCCTCAGAGAATGTGAGGAGGCAGGTGTCCCGATAAGGACGCTTTGTCTTAGCGCGCTCAGAAAGTATCCGCTGGGATCCCATGATGCAGCCATCCGTGAGAAGGCTGTTGATATCGTCCGCCGCACTATACGGTTCGCTTCTATTCTGAATATCAGGATAGTCATGCTTGCCGGTTACGATGTCTATTACGAGGAAAGTGACTCTCTCTCCCGGACTTACTTCATGGAGAGTCTGGAACGTGTTGTCCCGTTAGCTGCGGAAGCTGGTATAGTTCTTGCATTTGAGACGATGGAGACCCCCTTTATGGATACTGTAGGGAAAGCTATGTCGGTTATCGAGAGAATAGGTTCTCCATGGCTGGGTATCTACCCTGATATCGGGAATCTCCAGAATGCTTCAGTCCTGTATGGAAATGATGTGATTTCGGACCTCGCCTGCGGTTCCGGCCATATTTTCGCAATGCATCTGAAAGAAACCATTCCAGGCGTGTATCGCAACCTGAGGATATGCGGAGAAGGCCATACGCGGTATGATGACTGTATTCATTTCGCCTCTGAGCATGACATAAGGATTTTCACAGGTGAATTCTGGTACCAGGGGTCGGGAGATTATCTTGGAGAGCTTAAATCAACTTGCTCATTCCTCAGATCCAAGCTTGATAAAGCTTTTTTGTGATGCATGATTCCTCCCGCTTCAGTATTTGAGAGGCGAGAGATGCGTACAGTCAATTATCAGCAAACCCCTGTGCCGCTTTTTTCGTATCTCTTATTATTTCCTCTCTTGTCTTCTCTTGCAGCTTGAATGCATCGGCAAGCTCTCTCAGGTCATCTTCCGTGATATCCTTTCCTTTTCCGCATACTGTTGTTGAATGTTCTCCATAATATGTCCTGCTTCTAGTTAGATCATAAGCAGGTGAGAGATGCCACTCCTTCTTTTCTGTTTCATAAAGGAATGCGAAGTTCTTTCCATGATCATCCCGATTGCCGATGAATATATTGAAGCATGCACGCCGGAATGCTTCATACAATTCTTCTTTCGAGTGCGTGAGCAGCATGGTTGAGTACAACAGATGCTTATAGTCCAGAGCAGGAAATCTGTGTGATGATTCCAGTAGTCCTGAAAGAGACAGCATATGGATTCTCTTGCCATTTTTCCGGTCAAATCGTTTGCTGGCGAAGAATCCTTTTGTGGATTGCGAATCCATGAGTTTAAAATCCGCTACATCAAGTCCTGCATCTACAGCTCTTCTGTTGCATTCATACTCCCTCGCTCCGGCATCGCTGCCATCGAATGATGTTGGGAATTTCACGATCCAGAGTTCTCCATCTATCGTTATATTGATCTTAGGCCTTGCGCCTCCTGAAGAGCTTCCTCGTATGTACAATTGCTCAACATCGCTGGCGGAAGCTGCTGAGTTGCTTAATATGGATTCAGCTGTTGTGAAAAGAGCTTCCAGATTATCAGGATCTGAATCGTCCTCAAGATTCTGTCTGGGGTAATATTCCAGCAAGCCTGAGGCAGTATCTGAAAGCATTGAGAGCCTTGTTAATTGATTGATGGCATTATAATCGATTCCCTTTGTTTTGAGATACCGATCGGTAAGCAATCTTCCCCAGCCATCGGGTAATGAATCGTCGAAGACTCCGAAAAGCCCTTCGAAATCGTTTGTCTCCGAGGTGAAGATCCTTTTTTCCAAGGACAACGAGAATGGACTTATTGAGAAACCTTCAGCAATCCATCTGTCAGAATATTCGAATGCGATTCTTCCTTTTCCATATTCAGCAAGTGTTCCGACTAAATGTTCATTTGCGAATACGTCGACTCTTTTTATAAATAATGCCACACGAAAACCTGCCAGGCATGTCCTGCAGGATGAATGCGGCAGGGATCATTTCACTTTGTATCTGGCAGATACCTGTCCGCAGTCTCAGAACTTCTCCTCCTTCAGCTTCAGGAAGGATGTGAAGGTGGGATAATCAGAAAATACGTGATAACGCATTGCGTTACCTGTCACCTTGCTGTATACTTTACTCATGAGAAGGTCAATCACTGTTTTCCCAGAGCTTACTGACACTGAGGTCTCCGCAATCATGGAGACAAGGAAGCAGTATGCAAGGGCCTTCAACATGTCAGCTGAGTGCCTCATCAATAACAGCAGCACCTCAAAAAGATTCCTTCACAAAGTACAGTATGAGAGGATAAAGGAGGAGTGTCCTACTCTTCCTACAGGTCTCATACAGTGCGCCCGTGATGTCGCAGTGGAAGCTGTCAAGACCTGGAATGCAAAGAGGACGAAGCTTAAGCAGAAGAAGCCGAAGAAGGCTGAAAGAATGAAAAGGCCATCGATGAAGGAGAAGTGCACGATGCGCTATGATGTGCGCACAATCACGCTCAGAGGCAGTCAGCTGACATTCAGCACCTGTGGCAGGAGGATAAAGACAATAATATCGATCCCTTGGTTCTTCACTGAAAGATACTCTCCATCAGAGGGATGGAAGCTCAAGGGAGCGAACATAGGGATAGACAGGAAGGGAAGGGTATTTGTCAATCTCATCTATGAATGCCCTGATTCAATAAATGAAAATAGAGGTGGGAAGATAGTGGGACTGGACAGGGGAATCTACAATATCGTGACGACCTCTGACGGGGTCCACTATGGAGCGAAGGATGCAAGGCGGGTTAAGAGGAAATACAATCATGTGCGTTCCCAGCTGCAGGAGAAAGGCACCCGCAGTGCCAAGAGAAGGCTCAAGGCCCTCTCCGGCTGCGAGAAGAGGTTTGTCCATGACCAGAACCACTGCATTTCCAGGAAGCTTGCCGATACTGATGATGTATCCGTATACGTCCTTGAAGACCTGTCATCCATGAACATGCTGAGGCTCAAGGGGAAGAGCAGCAGGACCATGAGGAAATGGATATCCAACTGGTCTTACTCCGATCTTGAATTCAAGCTTACATATAAATGCCAGATGAACGGCATAAGGGTTGAGACAGTGGATGCACGCTATACGAGCCAGAAGTGCTCGGTATGCAGGACGATAGACAAGGCATCAAGGAAAGGGAACAGATACACATGCAGGCATTGCGGGAGCAGAATGCATGCCGACACGAATGCCGCCATCAACATCCGCGACAACTACATTACCCGGGTCATGCAATCCGGGCAGGCTGCAGTCAATCAGCCGCATGGATGGAGTGCCACAGGGAGACCGGAAACGGAACCTGTAGGGCAAACGCTCACGTCCAAGCCTTCAGTCTTGTACTGAAGGTCGTTGACCATTAAATGGTACCTGTCTTTCGGGGCAGGATATGAAATCTTGCGTTAAAACCTGCCAGACATAATCATATCATCCCAGATCTAAGGCTGAAATATCCTTGGAATCAAGCAATAGGGTGTTGAGAGGGAGGGAGAATTTCCGGCATACATGGTCGAGGAT
>CALXLB010000084.1 GCA_944389085.1 uncultured Spirochaetaceae bacterium | reverse complement strand
TGAGCACCAAAGATGTCCTGACTCCTCTTCCATGCAGATACTGTACGATCGTCACGGTCTCCTCCTCAACGTATCTCATCATAGCAGTTCTCGTCTTCTTCTCTTTATCACCCAAGGATAAATAGATACTCTCAGGCTTCTTCACCATTTCGTGCGTACAGACATAGTCCACGAAGCCAGGAAACCAGAGAGAACCGGAGATGCTTGCCGCACGGGAGAACCAATCTGTCCGGAAAAGCGAATACAATGCAAAGAGCCCGGCAAGCGAATATCCTGCGATTCCACGCCATGAAACAGGCCCCGTTATCATTTCAGCTTTCTCAATTATCTCCCCGAGAAGAGAAAGATACTCATCAGCTCCTCCCGTGATAACTTCCGCCCCTCTTGCATATGAGGGGATGCTCCATGGGGTCATATCATGATTCCATTCCAGTGATGAGATCAGAACAAGATTAACCACCTCGCCCTCAAGCTCTTCTCTCACTTTCAGGCCTTCCTCATATGAGTATGTGTTCAGATATACCACAGGGGAGCGAAGAGAAACTGGAAATACAGCAATTCTTTTTCCCTCGATTTCAAAGTCTTCCATATCCACTATCCCTATATTCCATTATACGCGTAAGTTCATCTTCAGAAATCCTGCCAAGTATAGCAAATGCAGCTATATATCACACCATTCAAAAAACATCACAAATACCTGATTTCTATCTCTTATACTTTCATTCTACGATATGCAGTCTTATATATTTTACCTAATGGTGAATGAAGCTGAGGCGGCTCCGCCGCTTTCCCCAACTGGTGTAATCAGGAGGAACAGAAGATGACTACATCAGCAAAAACAACACTCAGAAAGCTTATTCAGAAGAGCCGCAAACAGAAGCTTGGCAGATAATTTTTTATCCTGCTACGCAGAATCAGACCCAACAGTAATACAGATTTTCTTTCTTACCGCCGACAGGCTTCCAGCCCTATGGCTCATTGGTACAAGGAGAAGACAGAATGACTGAAAACACAGAAAAGCTTATTGAGAAAAGCAGGAAGCAGAAACTCGGTAGATAACCCAAGGCGTGATGATAACCAAAGACTACGGTTCGCAAATACGGATTCGCAGTCTTTTTTTATCACAGAAACGAACGCTCATTTCATCCCTTTAGGCCCTCCGGGCCTCTCCTCGGCAGAGGCAAGGGAAAGGGAATGAACGGAAAAAACAAACACTGCCGGACTCCAGGCTCGGCAGGTAATCAGATCGGATTTTACAAAACATGGAGGCAAATATGGCTGAATACAATTCAAACACTGAAAAAGCTATCGAAATCCTCACAAATGGTGAGTCAGGAATGTACTGGGAAACCGGTTCAAAGATTCTCAGGGCTATACATCAGATGCAGAAGGCAACTGAGGATGATTCTGAAAATAAAACTGATGAGAAACGGATAAACCTTCTTACCCAGCTTGTATTGGCAACAGAACATGAATACACAGCAAAAGAGGAAGAAAAGGCTGAAAAAGCAATGGAAGAAAGCCATGAAGGATTACAGGATCTGAAAGGAATTCTTCTATCACAGCTCAGGATGGCAATCATGACACAGAAGGCACCAAAACCACTCCTGCTTGTCGGAGAACCCGGATCGGGAAAGACATCCCTTGCAGTCTCATTTGCAAAAGCATTAGGCCACGGATACGCAACAATCCAGATGTCTGGACTTGCAGGCGCATTCGTCCTCAATGGCACAGATGCCTCTTACAAAAATGCAGAAATCGGAAGAATCACCAAAGCATTCATCAACACATCATCCAGAAATCCTGTAATCATTTTCGATGAAGTGGACAAAATCGGTACAAACATGAATTACGGTTCCGCATCTTATGCCATGCTGGATGCATTGGAATGTGACAGAGCAAGATTCTTCGTCGATGAATTCATCACAGTACCTTTCGATGCCTCAAAAGCATGGTACCTGCTGACAGCAAATACACTGGAGGGAATCCCTGAACCAGTACTTGACCGCTGCCAGATTTACGTGATGCCTCCTTACACTCCTCAGGAGAAGAAGAAAATCGCAAAGAGAATCTTCACAGCCATGAATGAGGAGATAGCACCGAGGCACTTATGGACAACGGGAAAACAGCTGGAGATCATCACGAGGAAATATATGACGGACTGTGGCGTACGCGGCATCAAAAAGTCGATTGAGCTCTGTTTCTCATCATCTTCAAAAGCACTACTGAAAGAAAATAATGTGCATCTGGATGATAAAGCGATAGAAAGAACACTGCAGGATAATATACATCGTCCATCCTTCCCCTTCTCCGGCAATCCTGGCACTGTTCCGATTGCCGCAGTTACAGGACCTGAAAGGAATATAGGGATTGTCTTCCCTGTGGAGAGTTCGATCATCGAAGACTCATACCACAACACCGTCATCACAGGTCTTCCTTCCGGCCTGATGTCGGAGAGTGCGGAAGTGGCAAGAGCTGCGGCAGAGGAAACACTTGGAAAGGATCTGGGACTTGTAAGAATCAACTATCCGTTCGCTATTAGAAAGGATGGAGACTCTGCGGGACTGGCTACAGCGTTGTCCATCATAAGCAAAGCAACAGGCAGAAGAATCAGAAAAGATATTGCAGTTACAGGAGCAATCACAATGAGCGGTCTTGTACTGCAAGTCAGCGGCTGTCCGGTAAAAGCCGAAGGCGCAATGCTGTCAGGGATGAACGGGCTGATCATCCCGGCATCTTCGGAGAAGGAGCTCACGCCATTTCTTTCTTCGTTCAGGAATCTGCAGATCTACCCGGTTTCAACGCTTTCTGAAGCAATGAAAATCATAATGATTGAGGAGGAAAAGGAAAGAAACTGCTAAAATGAATTAAATGGACAAAAAAGAGAGAGAAGAGATATATCAGTTCTGGCTGGACAAACTCGGGGAGAACAGCACAGTCTGCCCTCCCCTGCTTCTGGATAAAGCCGGAAATTCCTTCAAAGCCAGAGAACTGAAGGATATCGCCGCGTGGCATGATGCAGCAGAGAATAACACCCAATGTTTCCTCATGCATGAGGATAAGTATTATCCCGCATCAGTCACAAAGGTGAATCCCAGAACAGGATCTGTCACTCTGGAAATGTCCCATCAAGCCAGGAAAGAAATCCAGAATGCCTCTTCTGTCTATATTATCCCCCTATCCTCCGCATTCTTCAGGAATATAAATGAAATCCTTCTGAAATACAGAGGAAAGGACACAAAGTGCAAAGAAATACTGCTGGATGTGCTGAGTGCAAAGCATGAAGCAATGCTCAGTACCCAAAGCGATGCACTTAGCTTCATATGGGGCCCTCCAGGAACTGGCAAGACAACAGAACTGGTCAGGATTGCCCTTGAGAATGATGACAGAACACTTGCTGTGGCTACAACAAACCATGCGGCAAACAACATTTACAGACTCATAAAGCAGAAAGACAGAAATGTACCGGTAATAAAGATTGGAAAAGATAATAAACACAGGAAAGAAACACAAGAAGATAATGAGGGCAGGAATAAACACAAGATCATAGTTACAACAATCGCACAGATAGCAATGGATTTTGAACGTTTCGAAATAGAGCTAGGGCCATTTAGATCAGTGCTTATCGATGAAGCAGGGACTGTAAATACTCCGGAGCTAATCATGCTGAGCCTGCTTGGAGAAAAGATGGTCATCGCTGGTGACCCCAGGCAGCTTACAGCAATAGAAAACAGTGAAAATATCATCGAACGTTCAATCTATGACATTCTCGAGATGGATAAGCTTCCTGCCCAGACTCAAGGAATCGTCAGATATCTCAGCGTACAGCATAGAATGCCTGAAGATATTGCAGCTTTCATCAGCAAGGAATTCTATAACGCGACATTGAAAACAGAATACGAAAAACCTTTCATCAGGGAAATCAGAGATGAGAAAAAAAGGAAGGCATATACAAGACTGATGAAAGTCTTTCCTGCCGGGATGAATGCACTTGACACCTCGCAGTTCAGCCTGGCAACTACAAAAAGCGCAAATGGTTCCAGAATGTCATTCATGAATGCCCTGCTTTCCGTCGTGACAGCCATATTATGGAATGATATCGCAGGACTGAGTGTAGGCATCATCACACCGTACAACGCCGAAGCTGAACTGTTAAATACCCTGCTGAAAGCTCTTAACTATAAGGGGCAAGGCATTGTAGCCGATACAATACATCGCTTCCAAGGACAGGCAAGAGATATAATAATCTTCGACCTCACAGATTCTTTTCCATTGGCACCAGGTTCCTTATTCTCTGCAGGCCTGGAGATGAATAAGGAAAAGAGAAAGAAACGCATTGCGGATATGAACCGTCTCATCAATGTAGCTGTATCCAGAACAAAATTCAAATTCATCCTCATCGGTGACATCACAGGGTTCGGGAATGATCAGAAATGCAGATGGAAATACAACGAAAGCCCGGATGGGGCAAAACTCATCTGGAGACTTATAAACGCCTCTGAAAAGATGAAGAGAATAGAGAAAGAAGCGGGAAAACTTGAAAATGGAAAAAAGCTTGCTGAAACAGCCTCTGCATTCCCGCACTGGGAAGACCTTGTTGCAAGACCTTACAATACAGACGAAAAAGAACCTGTCCTGAAAACACTGCTGGATGCATGTTCCCAGAACTCATTGCAGACAGAACGCAAGAAGAGAAAAGCCCTCACTGAGATACTCCACTATTCTTCTGTCTTCCTCAAAGATAAATTATCAATAGCATGTCCAGGCTTCAGCAGAAATCTGAGAAGGAAAGACAGCGATATGGTCACAGCCTGGGCAATGAGGCATTCTATCAGGGAGAAAATCGAAAGAGGCGGAATAAGTCTCACCTACTACATGTCAACAATGGAATGGAAGACAGACGTGGAGGAAACAGCTTTCAGTGATAAAATCCTCAGCGCTACCAAGGAAAATAAGATCAAACTAACCGTAGTCTTCCAGAAAGGAGCTTTCCGTCCCCATGCAAAATGGTACAGCTTCGTCGGTAAAAAGGAGATGAATAGGAAACTTCCTGAAATACCTTTCACTACACTATCTGATAAGGAAAGATCTATGGCTGTCTACGGACTCTTCCATTCAGAGCATGCTATCAAGGAAGGTACTACATACGGCTGTGTAATCTTCCCAGATGCAGAGAGGTTTCTCAATGCATTCAAGGCCGAGTCTTCTCATTCTCAAAAAAACACAATGATGTATAATCAGGAAGATGAAGAAAGTCGATGAAGACAGAACAGGAATCAGCAGCTTGCTTTCCCTCCTCTCAGAAAACCAGAAAGAGAAGGAAATCTTTGTAGGACGGAAAAAGGAGATTGAGGCATTCAATAACCAATGCACCCTCATTTCCAAAGAAAGAATCAACAACCGTTACTATCATGTCCTCCTGTATACAGGGGGCAAAGGAATCGGGAAAAGCACACTCCTGAAAAAGCTGATTGACAGCAGGAAAGACTCGCTTAATTATGCATTCCTCGATTTCCGGAATTTCACGGGAACATCAATCGACGTCATATTGAATCTGAAAAAACAGCTACAGAAAAACTGCAGATTCTCATTCCCCATCACAGACTATGCTTCTTATCAGATTTTCAGAAAGACAGAAAATGAGACCTTCAAAACCAGGGATCTGACAGATATCCTTTCTGATGGTCCGAAAGCAAGTACTGCTGTACTGATTGCCAAAGCAATTGCCCAGAACATCTCGGATCTCGGGCTGGATGCACTTTCGATACTGGAGAAGAATTTCAATATAAATATAATCCAGGAAGTGCTATCCAGATTCCGAAGAAAGCAGGACAGAGCACTGATAAAATTCATCACCGGTTCAGATGCAAAGGATCTGGAGAGGGATATAGCTCTTTTCTTCATCTATGATATGCAGAAGAACCTCGAATCAAACAAGAAGCAGACAGCCATCTTCCTGGACACATGCGAAACAGCTTCAGTCCTCCGCGAAGATGACAGAACCATTCTGGAGCTGTTCACAGATAGTGAAAATGGCCTTTTCTGCAGAATACCAGGACTTGTATGGGTATTATCGGAACGAGGGGAAAGCGGGAAGAAGGAAATTGAATTCTGGGAACCTGACATGCATGAACTAAAGCCCCTGATATCCCATGAAATCGATTATTTCCTGAAAGAAGCCGGCATAAAGGAAAGCCAGATACGAAAAGCCATCATAAACAAAAGCCATGGTATGCCTGATGCGCTGGAACATTACAGAAAGAATTATGCGAGGCTCAGTCTGACTGAAAGAAACCTGCTGATAACCCAGCCTTCCTTTCTGGACAGAAAAAAGGAGGCAAACGGAAGGGAAAGCACTCTTCTTTCAACGCTTTCCTTCTTCAGCCATGGCTGGAATGAAACCCTGATCGGACCTCTGACCAGAAAAGATCAGTGGAATGACAGCATATACATAGCTGCAATAAACTCAGAAAGTGTTTATTACAATCAAAGCCTGGAGAAATACAGCATCGTGGAGGGCTGTCCAGTACTGCCTGAAAATCAATGGCTTTTCAGCAAAGATGAAATGCTCGAAGCTGTCGCCTCACTCCTTGATGCAGATATGCAGAACGATTTCACGCAGAGCCTCTTCATCGATATCGTCACACTGCTTGCAGAATACAATTACATAGGAGAAAGATTGAAGAAGGCTATCAGAAGAACTGAGGGCCTCATCTCCAGCCATCGCCTTAATGAGGCAGGAAAACTTATATCGCTGCTGGAGAATATAAAAACAGATGAAAGGCTGGAAAATGAAATAAGTGCTCTCAGAGCCTGCTTCCTGCTTGAAAAAGGGAACACAGAAAAAGCTCTGGCAAAATGCGAAGACATACAGGCAGAACCGGAAGAGATATTCTGCAGATACATAAAAGCAAAGTGTCTTACAGAAAACAGTAAATATGAAGAGGCTATTGCATTGGATACCGAGACGCTGAATGCAATTGAAGATAAAGAAAGCAAAGAGTATCTGCAGGTGTCAATTAACCTTTCCACTGCATATTTCAGACTGGAAGACTATGAAAAAGCACTGCAGATTGATACAACCTGCCTTGAGATTGCAAAAAAGAAATATCCGGACAGCATTATTTATCTGCAGCTGGTCAATGCAACAGCGACAGACTATCAGCGCCTGAACAATTACAGCATGGCATTGCAGGCAGAATGGCAATGTTTTACAGAAAGCGAAGCAATACTTGGCCCTGACCACAGAAATACATTGACTGCACTGGCTAATATAGGAAGCTATCTTACAGAGTCTGATGACTTTATCTGCCATGAATATGCACAGAAAGCTGCCGGATATATGAAAATAGGAAATGACAGCAGCCCAAAAATCACAGGAATCAGAATCACAAGATATGTGCTTGACCGGAAGATAAGAATCTTCGGCCTCATGCATCCGGACACACTTGATACACTCTGCAATCTGGGAGACCAGTACAATACAATCGGAGACCCCGAAAAGGCTCTGGAGCTTCATCTGGAATGCAGAAATCACAGAACGAGGGTCCTGGGAATGAACCATGAAGATACACTGCTGACTGTACTGAAGATCAAGGATGATTACTTAATGCTTAATGAATACAGCAAAGCATTGGGAACACTGCAAGAGTATCTTGCAGATATTTCTCCAGACAATGAAATGAAAGAAATCGTCCAGGAAATTTTACGTGAGACAGAAGCTCTGAAAAACGAAAATCCTGCTATATTACAAACATGAGGGAAAGAACTTACATCGCGATAGACCTCAAATCCTTCTATGCATCTGTCGAATGCCGTGACAGAGGCCTGGATCCCATGGACACATTTCTCGCTGTCGCAGATGAAAGCCGCACAGATAAAACCATCTGTCTTGCAGTATCTCCTTCATTGAAAGCCTTCGGAATACCTGGCCGCTGCCGCCTTTTTGAAGTCAAGGCAAAAAAAGGAAGCATCAATGCAAAGCGCGTGAGGGAAACAGGAAGGATGCTGAAGAATAAGACAATAAGCTCAGCTGAGTTTTTCTCTGTTCCTGACATAGCACTGGACTTTGTGATTGCGAAACCACGCATGGCAAGATACATAGAGTGCAGTACAGAAATCTATAAGATATATCTCCGGCGCATTGCGGCAGAAGACATCCATGTCTACTCAATCGATGAAGTCTTCATGGATGTGACAGACTATCTTGCGCTCTATAATATGAGTGCAAAGGAGCTTGCAGCTTCTCTTATCAATGACGTTTTCCGGGAAACAGGCATCACAGCAACTGCAGGAATCGGTACGAATCTGTATCTTGCAAAAGTTGCAATGGATATAAAGGCAAAACATGTAAATGCCGATGAAAATGGTGTAAGAATCGCCGAACTGGATGAAATGAGCTACAGAAGAGAACTCTGGACACACCGTCCTCTCACAGATTTCTGGAGAGTCGGCAACGGATACGCCAGAAAACTTGAAGAGCACAGGATATTCACAATGGGAGACATTGCAAGATGCTCGCTGAGAAATGAAGAGCTTCTTTACAGATTATTCGGAGTCAATGCAGAACTTCTCATCGATCATGCATGGGGATGGGAACCATGTACGATGAAAGCGATAAAATCGTACAAGCCAGAGTATACGAGCATAGGATCTGGACAGATATTACAGTGTGCATACACATTCCCGAAAGCAAAACTCGTAGCCAGGGAAATGGCAGATGCACTGAGCTTCGATCTGGTCGAGAAGCATCTTGTAACTCCAGAACTTGTACTGGACGTCGGATATGATGCAGAAAACATCGATTATCAGTACAAAGGCAAGACAAAGACCGACCACTATGGACGTACCGTTCCTAAAAGCACACATGCATCATACCGTTTTCCCTGCTCCACATCTTCGGCAAAGGAATTCATGGATGCGGTAAGCCATCTCTTCGACACATCAGTAAATCAGTCTCTTCTTATCAGAAGACTTCAGCTTACAGCCATCAAAGCAGAAAGCATGAATGGGTGGAAGGAACAGGATCTCTTTGCCTGCCTGGACGAAAAAAAGGAGGAGATGAAGGAAAAGGAACGCAAGCTACAGGATGCTGCACTTGTAATAAAAAAGAAATATGGACGCAATTCAATTCTCAGAGGAACTAACTTTGAAGAAGGAGCAACAGGAAGGGAACGCAATGAGCAGATAGGAGGACATAAGGCATGAAGAATCCCTATGAAGATATCATCAATCTTCCTCACCATACGAGCAAGACACACCCTCCAATGGCTTTGAGCATGAGAGCTGCCCAGTTCTCCCCTTTTGCAGCTCTTACAGGATACGGAGAAGCTATCAAGGAAAGCGGCAGGGAAACAGAACGCCGTATCATATTGGATGAAGATAGAAAAACGGAACTCGACATTACTTTACAGAATATGCTCCACACTCTCCCCGCAAAAGCAGAAATCACATACTTTATCAGTGATAAGACAAAAGATGGAGGCCGATATTCCTCAGAAGCCTGCACAGTGACAGGAATCGACCAGGAACAGAATGAACTGATAACTTCAGATTGCAGAATCAATATCAACAATATAATCGAAATAATATTTCCGATTACGGATTGAATATTACACATAAATATTCAGATTAAAAAAACAATCATATTACTCTGAAATCAAATACGGCCGCTAACCAATACCCACTGCTTTTATTATTACACATTTTTAATACTTGTTATTATTGACACTTTAACTGCAAAGTGTTAACTAAATTGAGGAAGGAATTATGAACAGAGTACGAAGAATATATTGCAGGATTTTCCAGAAGGCTTTCCATCTGGCTATTCCTTTTCTGCCATACAGGAAACCTGAGATACTCAACGGAGTAAGGGAGCTTCCTGCACTCTTCAGAAAGAAATGCATCACTCGAGTTCTTCTTGTTACAGACAAAGGTATCAGAGAACGCGGGATAACAAAGGATCTGGAAAACATCATGGCAGAAGAAGGAATCATACTCACTGTCTATGATGGCACAGTCGCAAACCCCACTACAGAGAATGTAGAAGAAGCCAGAAAGCTTTATCTTTCCTCCTCATCAGAAGCTATCATCGGTTTCGGCGGGGGCTCCTCAATCGATGCGGCAAAAGCAGTAGGGGCAAGAATCGCCTATCCTAAGAAACCTCTTGCAAAGATGGAAGGCATACTCCGTGTCAGACGGCACATCCCTCTTCTGGTAGCCATACCTACTACTGCAGGTACAGGAAGCGAGACAACTCTTGCTTCAGTCATTGTCGATAGCAAGACAAGACATAAATATCCTATCAATTCCTTCCCGCTCATCCCCAGATATGCTGTCCTCGATCCGGAAGTGACAAGAACACTGCCCCCATCACTGACAGCTTCAACTGGGCTGGATGCGCTTACACACGCCATTGAAGCATACATCGGAGGTTCGACAACAAAGGAGACAAGACGTGCGGCACTGGAAGCTGTCTCCCTTATTTTCTCCTCACTGACGAGTGCTTACCGCAATGGCAACGATATGGAAGCAAGAAGGAAGATGCTACGTGCTGCATTCCTTGCTGGAACTGCATTTACCGTATCATATGTCGGTTATGTACATGCAGTGGCTCATTCGCTGGGAGGCAGATACAATGTCCCTCATGGACTGGCAAATGCGATCCTCCTTCCATATGTTCTGGAAGAATATGGAAAACCAGCTGAGAAAAAACTTGCAGATCTCGCAGAGGCTGCAGGAATAAAAGGCAAAGACAGACACGAGAAAGCCACCAACTTCATCCTTGCCATCAAAGAGATGGAAAGGGCCATGAACATCCCTGCAAAGATGGAATGCATCAAAGCTGAGGATATACCTTCTCTTGCATCATATGCCGACAAAGAAGCGAACCCGCTTTATCCAGTGCCAGTACTGATGGATGCGGAAGAACTGGAACATCTTTACCTTCTGGTTATGGCAGAAAGCCATAAGAAGACCGCAACCATCGCTTGATAGCGCCCCTTACTAACAGATAGCCCACAGGAATATTCCTAGGGGCTATCTTTTTACAATTTAAATAATTACGCTTAAATAAGCGATACTTATTTACATTATTTCCACACCATTTGTATTATATTCACCAAAAGCGGAGACAAATGTTACAATCATTACATCATAAAAGGGAGGAAAGCAAAGCCTGGCTTTGCCTGCTGGATTATGAATAAGAAGGTCGTTCAAGCTATTGTCATTCTGCTTGTCATCATACTCGTTGCAGCTGTTTTCGTCATAAAAAAGACAGGAGGAACAAGCCTGTCCCAGACACAGAGCATAATCGATGGCAATGCTGTCAATGCACAGTCAGAGAGGGATGAACTAGAACTGGAAGGCTTCACACCTCAGATGGTAAAGGAAAATGAGAAGCCGATGATTATAGTCATGGGTGAAAGCTGGTGCCAGCCATGCCTGAGGATGATTCCGGATCTCACAGAGCTTCACAGAAGCGTCAATGATATCGAAATCCGCTATCTTGATCTGGAGAAGAACGAAGAAGCATTCTCCTATTTCCCTATCCGCGTGACTCCGACAATAGCTGTCTTCATGCCGGAAGGAAAACCATTCACCCCGCCGGAGGACAGTGCTATCAACTACATACTCTATACATACAGGGATACAGGAGAACATGCTCTCACAATCCACGAAGGAGCACTGACAAGGGAGCAGCTGGAAAGAATGATAGAGGATATCAGGAATGCTGGATAATATACTCAACACACTCTCTGCAGATCTTTCATCATCATCCTGGCTTTCTCCCATTATCGCTCTTGCAGCGGGGCTTATCACATCAATCACACCATGTGCTTTATCTCAGGTTCCTCTTGTATTGGGATATGTGGGGAAGGAAGCCTCTCCGGGAAAGGCTTTCCGCCTATCCCTTGTCTACGCGCTCGGGACTGCTGTGACATTCACTGCATTCGGCATCGCCGCAGCTCTGATGGGAAGGCTCATCGGGAATGCTGGAAGATGGTGGTACCTGATTCTCGGCGTGCTGATGATTCTCATGGCACTGCAGATGTGGGGTATCATAAATCTCATCCCTTCGACATACCTGCAGTCAATCAACAGAAAGCGCGGTTATATCGGGGCATTAGCAACAGGCATACTTGGAGGAATTTTCTCCTCTCCATGCTCAACCCCTGTGCTTGTAGCACTCCTATCAATTGCAGCGACAGAAGGAGAAGCCCTCAGAGGAGGATTCCTGCTGCTGCTCTATTCAATCGGCTGCACAGCCCTTGCCGTAGTCCTTGGCTCTTCTCCAGCTCTTATCAGAAAGCTGGGAAAGAAGACATCATTCCAGATAGTAAGCAGGATACTTAATATCGTACTAGGCATCGTTGTCCTTCTGATCGGACTCTATATGCTCTATCTGGCTTTCTGAATCTCCACAGGCTCTGCAAGCTCATCCAGGGAATCGAGAACCAATGAAAGGAGGAATCTGATGATATCTTCCTCCTTTCCGCTCCCCTGATACTCTCCAAGGCTCTCCTTCTCACCATCACCATAGAGAGATATTTTCCGCTCTCCATAGAAGCCCTTCACACCATACTCTTCCTGCAGTTCCCTCAAAGGGATTCCTGTCATAGGTGCAATAACTCTCAGGTCATCTGCCTCAATAGCGGCTGCAAAGATATACTTCCCATGCCAATATGCAGAGACTGCATATGGAGTCGCTATCACAACATCACTGCCCATAAGCTCAGGGTTACGATGATACCTTATCTCAATATCCCCGGCCTCATACCTTCTCACAACAGCGCTTTCCGGCATAGGAATAGTAGGGAAACAACCTTCAAGGCTTTTTGCTTCTTTTCTGTCTAAAATCATATTCTCTCCAGCAGGTTCTCAATTGTCACAGATGAAGTCTCCGCAACTCCGCGATGCAGGAATTCTGCAGCGACAGCCTCTCCCATTGTCTCTATTGAACTGTCATCAGCCTCTCCATAGAGGGCAGAGACGATTTCACTGAGCTTCATCTGGTTGAGCGGTCTTGCAGGAACGAACAGTGTACGCTGAGCATTCACAGCCAACACCATACCAGCATCTTCGAGATCTGAAATATACTTGGATAGCCTTGCAGACGGAACTGCAAGCTTCTTTATAAGTTCTTTCTGGCTCATGGCACCCTCTCCCTTGCGGTATTTATCGCCAATCAGCAGCAGTGAATTCACCGCATCCGAAATCTGACGGAAAGGAGATTCGGAGTTACCCAGAAGAAAAGTCTTATCCGGGCGGAACTGATGCACGAATGTCAGCTCTGCAGAGAAGAAGACAACAAACCAGACAATATAAAGATAAAGAAGTGCAATGAAAAGAGAGGCAAGGGATCCATAGATGACGGAATAGCTTACCATCGTGGAAGTAATCACGCGGAAGACTGCCGTTGCTGCCGTCAGCGATATAATACAAGTCGTAGCTCCAACTGCCGCAGATGCAGACCGGACTCTTGTGCTCGGTACTATTCTGTAGAGCAGGAAAAGTGCCGCCCAACCGATAAAAAACAGGAGTGCAGAATAGAAAAGCCCCTCATCTCCCGGTGCATCTAGGGCTATTTTCCTCAGTGTATCACCAGCCATGCTGCGTATGGCAAACACAGCAACAACCATGAATGCACCAAGTATCAGAAGCGTCAGGAAAGAAGTGAAACGTCTTACAGTCCCAGAAGATGAATGCGTTCTGAATATACTGTTCATGACTGTATATATCTTGTTTACGAGCAATATACCTGTGAATATGAATGAAACAAGACCGATGACTCCTAAACTCATCGCATTCGATGAAAAAAGCTCAAGATAGCTGACAATCTCTATTCCAGTGCTTTCACCGAAAGTATCAATCATGATGATTCTGATCAGATCCATAAACGGCTGCAGTACACCGAATGCAGACAGGAAAGCAATCAGGAACGTCAGACACGGGATTACAGCAATGAGAGTGGAATAAACCATACCCGAAGCCATCAGAGAGATATTGTCCCGGCCCATACCCCTGATTGCGAGGCCAATAGCCTTCCAATATGAGAGCCACCAGGCTCCAAGATGAGAAAAAAATCTGCTTACAGCCTTCTCAGACATTTCCAGCCCCCAGCACGCTGAGCATGAAATCAGAGATACAGGCTTTCACATCCTCTCTGTCTGTCTCATTGAGAAGCTCATGCCTATCTCCCCTGAAAAGGCGGAGCGTCACAGATTCAATGCCTGCATTCTTGTACATTCTATACACGCGCTCAACACCTTTGCCATAGTCCCCGACAGGATCTTCATCGCCTGAGATTATCAGCATAGGGAGGTCCTTTCGTATCTTTCCCGCGGCTTTTCTGTTATTTGCAGTGAATGAACCTTCGATGAGGTCGGCATAGAACGAAGATGAGCAGACAAATCCGCAGAACGGATCCTCCTCGTATTTTCTTCTCTCTTCCTTGTCCTTTGTAAGCCAGGCAGTCTTCTCCTCTCCCGGAAAATGCTTTGAATAATTGCCAAAGGCAAGAGAATCAAGAAGGCTGTCCTTTATCTTCGCCCCGTTCTTTCTGGCTCTCCCCAGCGCCAGACGCCGTCCTATCCTGCCGACAATACCCTGCGAGGCACCTGTCCCGCAGATGATAGCACCAGCATAGGCAGAAGAATTGGAAGGAAGACAGCTTCTGGTAACAAAAGACCCCATAGAGTGTCCAAAGACAAAATGAGGTATGGATGGATGCAGGGAGGCAATATAATCGTCGACAGAGATTGCATCAGCGACAATCCGCTTCCAGCCATCATGCTCTGCAAACCACCCCTCTTCTCCTTCTTCCTGCGTGTAGCCATGTCCGCGATGGTCCTGTGCATAAACTGAGAAATGCAAAGAGACAAGATATTCAGCAAACTGCGAATACCGCAGACTGTGTTCTGCCATTCCGTGATTGATATGAACTGTTGCAACAGGCTCTGCTGCTTCCCATACTCTGAGAAAAATCCTATGGCCGTCATCGGCTTCCAGATATCTTGTATCCATAATAAAAAAGATACCCCACACTCCGGTATCAGGCAAGCTTTTGCGTTGTCCATAATCATTTTAGGATGTATTCTTCCCATATGTATCTGATAGTCTCTGACATACACGGATCGGAAGAAGGCATGAATCTGATTATGCATGCAGCAAAGCATTTTCAGGCAGAAGGTATACTCAGTGCAGGCGATCAATGCCCTGATCCGCTTTATCAATCGTTCTATTCATCATTGATTCAGGTCAGAGGCAACTGTGACAGGTTCTATGAATACATATCATCATTTCCGCCAGTGGAAAGAGAACTGACAATATACGGGCACAGGACAGTCATCACACATGGTGACAGGAAATGCGCAGAAGACTATACACTCTCTCCTGGAGATGTATTCATATCAGGGCATACTCATGTACCGTCGCTTACATCCTCAGGCGGAGCAATCCTCTGCAATCCAGGATCTCCTTCCCGACCGAGGTCCTCAGAAGGCCCTACAGCAGCTTTGTTCCTGCCAGAAGGCTTACGCCTCTTTTCCCTTATCGATTTCAGGATCATCAAGGCAATACGCTTTTCTCTCTCATAATACGCTCTGATACGCACCGGAGAAACTGTACTGCCATCTCCGACCGCACTCTCCGGATCAAGCACGAAATGCTTATGTATCTCTCCAGGCTTTGCCAGTTCATCCATTGTTGCGATTCCTTCTTCGAGGATATCCAGCCCTTTGATTCCATAAGCTCTGAAAAGCAAAGCTGAAAGCCTCAGCAGAAACGGAAAACGGAAGACAAAACGCGGCAGTTTCGCCCACCACTCGGCAACACTTCCCATAGGGACAAAACCACGGGAGGAAAGTGCCAGACCATATGCTGTCTCATATAGAGCCATAATAGCTCCTGCTCTATCTGACAGAGGTTTCTTCGGCAGGATCCAGGAAGCAAAAAGCGGGTACATAAGCGAAAGAGATGCAAGGACAGCTCCTGCTTTATCCCCTCTCAGATCGGTCAGCAGCGGTAAGCAGCCCATTCCTATAGCATCAGGGAATGTCTTCAGTCCCTGCTGCAGCTTCTCTCCCAGCCCTCTGTTCTCTCCGATAAGATGAATGACCCGGACATACTCCTCCGCACCCTTGCCACGGAATACAGGCAATGTGTAATCATCACCCGGAAGTGTCCTGAGATACGCAAGAAGAGCACCAGTATCAGCAGCTGAGAGCCCTTCTGTTCTTACAGCATCAGCTATTACTCGTACACTCTCCAATGAATAGAAGCCTAAATTGCTTCCAAGCATGATACATTCCACATAAGATGGAAGTATCTGGTTGTCCTTTGTTCTTCTGCCACATGCAAAACTGCACTCCTGACAGGATTCAGGATAGACACCATAAGCATCGGAGAGAGCCTTTCCATCAAGGAAATAGGCCCTTGGATCGAAACGCTCCGAGTAATATTCAACGGGAAGCCAGCCCAGAAGAAGCGCTGAATCGATAATCGCAGAGCTGCCCTCGCGGCGGAAACGGCGGCAAATGGAAGATTTCTCAGTCCTTCTTCTGACTCTCTTATGTATTTTCTCATTCTTAAGGCTATCTTTCCGCGAGAACCCGGGCAGCATGATACCTTTCAGATTCTTCCAGCCGAAGAGGCAGCCAAGCCCCATACCGATGGCTTCCTTCCCTCCAGACTGCAAGGCTGCATACAGCACTCCATTCTCCCCAGCTCTGCCTATTGTAAGAAAGACATCAGTGAGAGAACGCCTCATCCGCATTTCCGTCTCAAGTGATGTAAGTCCTCTGCACTCTTCTGCAGGTATATATAGAACACCCTCTGAAGAAAGCGAGAGAAACTGCAGCTTTCTCGAACGTCCTACTATGACAACTGCTTCATACCCTGATGAATAAAGAGAGAAACCTACAGGAGAAGATGAAAAAGAGGCACTCATACGCTCTGTAATCGGAGATTTGAAAACGACAGTGAAACAAGTACCACCCTGAAAAGAAACAGCCTCCTCTGTAGGGGCGACGATTACTATAGGAGAGAATAATTCAAACTCTCTGTAAAGGCTTATCGCAAGAGGAAGACCGGAAGACGAAACATTCTCCCGTCTCTCACCCTCCTCCTTATCCAGATGGATGATCAGAACTGCCATACTGCAAGTATAGCAAAAGAGAGAATCTCTTACACGACCCGGATTACAGATTCTTCTTGCACTTTTCACATACAGACATTTGCAATGTGCTATCATTTTCCTATGAAAACTCTGGAATTGACTGTAAACGGAAAGAAAATACAAGCTCCGCAAGGAACAAGAGTCAGTACTCTTCTGAACATAGAAGACCTCTCTTACAGCTCCAATCCCATTGTAGCTGCCAAAGTGAATGGAATGCTTGTCTCACTGCAAGAGAGCATAGAAGGCAATGCCACTATAGAGCCAGTGCATCTCATTTCTCCCCTTGGAAAGAGAGTATACAGGAAAACACTCTGCTTCCTGCTCTGTTATGCTACAGCGCTCATTGCGCCAGAACGGTCACTCATCATCGGCCACAGTCTGGGAGATGGTTATTATTTCAGATACAGAAATGGAGAGAAACCCGACATTGAAAGACTGAGAGCCGTAATGACAGAAGCTATTGAGGAAGCACTTCCTGTTGAGATTGTCGAGCTTACACAGGATGAAGCACTTGCATACTCTTCATCTCACGGTCTCAGAGAAACCGTGGAACTGCTGAAAACAATAAACGCTTCGTCCTATCGTTTCGCCCGCCTCGGTGATTGTTTCGAGATGTATTATGAACCGATGCTTGCCAGTGTGAAGACATTGGAATTATGGGAACTCAGAGAATACCAGGACGGTATGCTGCTGCGATACCCTCAGAGCAGGAATCCTCACGCCCTCATGCCTTTCCAGGATAATCCATTGCTGTTTTCTGTCTTCAGGGAGAATAAGGACTATGCCAGAATACTCGGCGTCGGTTCGGTCGGAGATCTGAACAGCAAAGTACTCTCCGGTGAAATCGGGAAGACAGTTCTCCTCTCTGAAGCCCTGCAGCGCCGCCGTATCTCAGATATCTCCAGAGCTATAAAGGCAAAAGGCTCCGTCAAAGTCATCTTCATTGCAGGTCCATCATCATCAGGGAAGACAACTTTCTCTCTGCGTCTTTCAGATGAGCTGAGAGTCGACGGATTCAGCCCTATAAAGATATCATTGGACGATTACTATCTCCCATCATCAGAAGTACCTGTCGATGAGGACGGAGAGAAGGATTATGAGGTACTGGAAGCTCTCAATCTTCCTCTTCTGAGAGAACAGCTTACAGCACTGATAAATGGTGAGGAAGTACATCTTGCCGAGTTCTCATTCAAGGAGAAAAAGACACTTTTCAGAAAAGAAAGCGTAAGGTTATCAGAGGGGACTGTATTGGTAATCGAAGGAATACATGGCCTCAATCCGAACCTCATCCCGCAGCTGAAAGAGGAAGAAACCTTCCGCATCTACATTTCGGCGCTGACTGTTGTCAACCTCGATACAAGATCTAGAATAAGCACAACTGATAACAGAATACTCAGAAGAATGGTGAGGGACTACAGGACACGGGGCTTTGATGCTGTGGAGACACTTTCCCGCTGGCCTTCTGTGGAAAGAGGTGAGAAGAATCATATCTTCCCGTTCCAGAACAACGCTCACGTGATGCTCAACAGTTCTCTGGAGTATGAAATGGGAGTACTGAAGACCTATGCCATTCCTTTACTGCGCTCGGTCGGCAAGGAAAACGGAGACGTTTATGCAACAGCACAGAGACTGATCGACGAGCTGGAATTCTTCAATCCGATTTCGCCGGAATTCGTTCCAGCCGATTCTCTGCTAAGGGAATTCATCGGAGGCTCAGTCTACGGTGCTATCTGATGACATAGACAGTATGAGATTCAGTAAGTACATCAGGATAACGCTGGATCATATTCATCAGCCTCAGCGCCGGACCTGAAGGCTCGCTGTGTCCGCTCTCCCAGGATTCTACAGTCTTGGGAGAAACACCTAAGAGATCAGCAAAAAGCCCGATTGAGAGATGAAGGCGGAGTCTCAATGTCCTGATTTCATCCTTTGTATATGGTCTGAGAGGCTCAATCCTGATATATTTGCTTCGCTTGGTGAGGACACCGCTCTTTCTCGGATAGAGGGCATCCTTCACCTCTTCCATGTATACGCTGATCATTTACCGTAGATATGAAGACATTCGTTGAGGACCTCAAGAACCCTCTCACGGCACTTACCACATGCAGTCGAAGCACCTGTGGCCCGCTGCAGCTCTTCCATGTTATTAACTTTTCCTTCTTTCACAAGCTCCTCAATCATATGGTCTGTGACACCTTTGCATTCACATATGATCTTCGCAGTCGTTGCTTTATAAGGATTCGGCATACCATTCTTCTCAAGATAATCATCAATGGCAGCACGCAGAGCTTTATCCCCTAGTACAGAGCAATGGAATTTGTGCTCAGGAAGTCCTCCAAGGGCCTCCGTGATAGCAGCCGGCGTCAGATGATAAGCCTCTTCCAGTGTCATACCTTTTGCCATTTCACTCATCATGGATGTAGAGGCGATAGCCGAGGCACAGCCATATGTAAGCCACCTCAGATCCGAGATCCTGCCATCGCAGACCTTTATGCCGACGCGCATCTGATCTCCGCAAGCCAATGATCCGACTTCCCCGACCCCGTCTGGAGTGAAATCCTCTCCATCCTTCCAGAGGTTGCGTGGATTAATGAAATGATCCTTCACAGTATCCGTATAGACCCACTGAGCCATAAAACTTTCCATTAAATTCTCCTTGTGCTCATAGCCCTGACACGTTCAATGACAGGTGGAAGCTTCTCAAGCACATAGTCAACATCTTCCATTGTATTATAACGGCCGAACGAGAATCTTATAGATCCATGGGCCAGTTCCACATCCAGCCCGGCAGCAAGCAGCACATAGCTGGGTTCCAGAGATCCGGTCGCGCAAGCCGAACCGGTGGAGACCTCTATTCCTTCTAAATCAAGATAAAGAAGAATCGACTCTCCCTCTGCAGACGGGAAAGATACATTAAGTGTTCCAGGCAGGCAGAGATTCTCATCATTGGAACCATTGACGACAACACCTGGAATTCTTTCTTCTATTCCCTTTCTCAGCGCTTCTCGCATCCGCCAGAGCTTATCGTGTTCCTCTTCGAGACCTGCTTTTGCAAGCTCAGCAGCCTTTCCAAGACCTATTATCGCCTGATTGTTATATGTACCAGCCCTCATTCCTCTCTCCTGATGACCACCGTGGACAAATGGAGAAAGCGGTACGCCCTTTCTGGCATAAAGAACACCAACACCTTTAGGACCATAGAACTTATGAGCAGAGAGTGAGAGGTAATCAGCGGAGATATCCTTCACAGAGACAGGAATCTTTCCGATAGCCTGAGTGGCATCGGTGTGGAAGAATGCCCCTGCCTTGTGTGCAAGCTCAGCCGCTTCCTTCACTGGCTGTATCGTACCGGACTCATTGTTTCCTGTCATCACGGAAACAAGGGCAACATCGGAAGAGAGCATCCTCTCCAGCTCATCCAGCCTCAGGCGTCCGATACCATCCACAGGACAGTAATCAATATGATAGCCCTTGGCTTTCAGATACTTTGCAGTCTCAATTGTCGCAGGATGCTCAACAGAGGAAATAATGATGCGGTTACGCTTATCACCGGAATCTATTCTGTCACGGAAGATGTTGAGTACCATATTATTGCTCTCAGAGGCACCTGATGTGAAATAAATCTCATCATTCTCTGCATCGATAAGGGAAGCAACCTTCTCCCTTGCCCATTCTATACCAGAGGCAGCCTGCCTCCCCAATGTATGCATACTGGAAGCATTGCCATAAAGCTCATTGTTCTCACTCATGAAAGCAACAACTTCATCAGCTATGCGTGTTGTACCATTGTTATCGAGATAGACATATCTTCTGTCCATATTTCTCTCCATCGAAGTAAAGGTACCTTTCAGAGTGTACAGCGTCAAGAAGTGCTTTCAACAAGCACCGTCTCTCTCTTTCTTATCAACCTTATGTGATGGTGTTCTGCCCAAGCAGCATATGCGCAGGAAGAAGGCAGAGATGAACTCAGCATCGCTTTCAAAGGTGTCACCTTCTCACAGCGGGAGCAGACCTGAAAACGTGAAGAATAAACTGTGCAGAGATGATTCTCACTGTCGTAGTATTCACAAGGACTGGAAAGATCTATTTCAAGATAATCAGGATAGATTGTCTTTTCATGGCAGCATAGGCCGCAGCGGGAGCAGATTTCTTCCCAATTCACCGCAGAAGATTCCTCATGCCTTCCTCTGAGAGTGCAGGAAGAGCCTCTACGATTGACACTGAAGCCTTACCGGAAAGACAGACTTCATAATCTGCCCTGAGCAAAGAACCCGATGGACGGTACTCAGGAGCAGCACCTTCCATCTCCAGTATCATCTGATCTCCATTTCTTCTTTTGACTGCAATCTTATCGTTGTAGATGATTTCTCCTATCGAGGCGGCTTCCCAGCCTCCGTTGAATGCAAGAGGCACATTTATGTTCATGAAACTGCCTTTGGCAATCATGGGAAGAAAGGAATCAAGGTTATCAGCGACAAATGAAGCAGTCTTCTCAAACAGTTTTCTATCCCTTACGGAAGCAGAGACAGCAATAGCTTTCATCTCATAAAGCGCAGCCTGTCTCGCGGCTGCACAAGTACCAGAATAGACGATATCAGTCGACTGATTATAACCATGATTGATACCAGAAATCACAACACTGAAAGAAACGGGGAAAAGTGCACAGTGATGGCTGTACATAATACAATCGGCAGGGGTGCCTGAGATATGGAAATGACGAGGGGCATACTCTGTAGCAATCACTTCACCGCTGATTGTAAATCCGTGGGACTTACCGCTCTGCTCCCTATCAGGTGCAGATACATAGACAACATGGCCAGCAGCAGTCAGGACATCTTCCAGTATTTTAATACCCTCTGCTTTATATCCGTCATCATTAGATAAAAGGATATTCATCAGCTCTCCTGATCCTTATAGCCCCGGAAGGAATATACTCCCTCATCTCAGGTCTGAAACCGAATATGCGCTCATACTCAGCCAGCTTCTCCCTGAAAGGAACTTCCGCTTCTTTATCCATCAAAGCAACGAGAGTTCCGGTGATACCGACAGAAATCTCAGTAACGCCCCAGACATTGCTCATTTCGCTGCCGCGCTTGACAAGCCAGTCGACTTCAGGAGATGTCAGGCCTGTCAGCTGAGAAATATTGTGCTGCTCTGCAGAGAGCACCTTACCCAGCTGCTTGGAATCCCCTGAAAGCAATGCATCATATCCTTTCTCTGCGGCAATGCTGTCTTCTGTAATAAAGGTGATAATCCTCTTCCAGTCTTCACTGAGAACCCTGTTCTCAACTATATCCTTTCTGGAAACAGAGCGCATTTTAGTACCTTTCGGCATCTCGCTCTTCAGACATTCAAAAGCTTCTTTTGCATCTTTACGGAATATCGAGACCTCCTGAGAAAGCTCATCAGCAGGGAGTGCACAGTCAATAAACCAGGAACCTGTATTGCTATTTGCTGTAAAAGGATACGGGAATGATGAGTATTCATAGGACTCCAGATCAAAACGCAGCATCTTTCCAGGTTCTGAAGAGAAAATCGTAATAAGATCGCGCAATCTGGATTTATAGACATCTGAATATCTGTTGGAGTTGAATGCTATGCGCATCTGCTCATTGGGTTCGAGTTTCAGCCCGAGCACTTCATTGATTGCAAGAAGAAGGCCTGATGTGATTGCAGCTGTCACAGATGGTTCATCTGCTATGGCACTCTGCCCTTTTATTGTTATATCAAAACCTGGCAGTGTCATATCCATCGACTGCAGCATCTGGCAGATTGATTTGACAGGGGTACACCATTTATCTTCCCTGCGCGGTCTGATGGCTAAAAGCTGGAACTTTTTCCTTTCCTTAGCAGTTGAGTTGAATATATGAACCTGACTGTCCGCACGCAGAGAGAGAACAACCCTCAGCCCCTGTGTATTAGTACTCATCAGAGCATAGCCGGAACAGAATTCCGAGAAAGCACCCAGCAGCGTCGTTACCTGCGGGACCTCTACCACTACAGCAGGTTCAGATCCATATTCAGCTTTATGTACGTTGACGATTCCCTTCATAGAAATATCCCGATTACGGGGATAATATAGACAAGAGAGTGAATTTTGTCAAAAACAGAAAAAGCCGGAGAAAATCCAACTCCGGCCATGATTAAAAACCAACACTTTTCAGTTTGATTCTCTATGATATCTCTTATTGAAGCGTTCAACACGTCCTGTTGTGTCAACGAGCTTCTGTGTTCCTGTAAAGAATGGATGGCATGCAGAGCAGATTTCCACATGGAGATTCTTTGCAGTGGACTTTGTCTTGATCACATTGCCACAGGAGCAATGGATTTCCTGCAGTGTGTACTCAGGATGAATATTCTTCTTCATTTTCTTCCTCCGGTTCTATGCATTTCTATCTGCTTTCACAGACAGCAAATATCTGGATTATCTTGCCACCGATGGTGTATTCATCGAGTCAAGGAACTCCTTATTATTGTTTGTTTTCTTCATTTTGTCAATTAAAGCCACGGACATGTCGACATCGTCAAGATTACCGAATGCTGAGCGCAGCAGGAAGACACGGGAAAGGACATCAGAAGGCAGAAGAAGATCATCTCTTCTTGTTCCAGACTTCTTTATATTGATAGCCGGGAACTTGCGGTTATCAGCCATCTTGCGGTCAAGAACAATTTCATTGTTGCCTGTACCCTTGAACTCTTCGAAGATGACTTCATCCATTCTCGAGCCCGTCTCAATCAATGCAGTGGAGATAATCGTCAGCGATCCTCCCTGCTCGATATTTCTTGCAGCTCCGAAGAATCTCTTTGGCTTATGAAGTGCGTTGGAATCAACACCTCCGGAGAGAATCTTGCCAGATGCAGGAACTGTCTGGTTGTAGGCTCGGGCAAGGCGGGTAATAGAATCAAGAAGAATGACAACATCCTTCTTATACTCTACCAGCCTCTTTGCTTTCTCGATGACCATCTCTGCAACCTGCACATGGTGGAGAGCCTGTTCGTCGAATGTAGAAGCAATGACCTCCGCTTTGACATTTCTTCTCATGTCAGTGACCTCTTCAGGTCTTTCATCTACAAGGAGAACTATCAGCGTCACTTCCGGATGGTTTGTAGTGATTGCATTGGCAATCTTCTGCATCAAGACAGTCTTTCCCGTCCTTGGCGGAGCAACAATAAGCGAACGCTGTCCTTTGCCAATCGGACAGAAAAGATCGACGACACGATTTGAGAGATCTGCAGGTTTATCATCCTCAATAACCTCCAGATGGAGTCTTTCATCGGGGAAAAGAGGGGTGAGCGTGTCAAATGGAGCACGAATCTTTGCCATCTTCGGCTCTTCACCATTAACAAGAAGAACACGCACAACAGCCGCACTCTTCTCGTTTTCACGTGGTGCACGGATCTGAGCATAGACTGTGTCGCCAGTCTTCATACCGATTGCCTTGATAAGAGAGGCAGAAACATATACATCCTCTGTTCCTGCCAGATAATTATTGAATGCGTATCGCAGATAGCCAAAGCTTCCATCCTGAAGGACTTCAAGCGTACCTTCAGCCAGCAGTGCGCCACCATTTGCGGAATGGAGACGGAGCATCTTTGCAATAAGCTCTGACTTGCGGCAATCGAGAATAACATCCTCAGGAATACCCTGTGCCCTCGCCCTGTTACGAAGCTCATCGATGTGCAGAGCTGTCAGGACGGAGATGAAAAGCTGCGGTGCATCCGGATGTTCATCAAGATTGATCTCAGGCTGGAAATCCTCAGGACGGCGTCTGTTATTGCCATTTTTCATACGCCTGTCGCGTCTGCCATTATGATATCTGTCATCATAGCGTCTTTCAGCCTGCTCTCTTTTCTCATCACCCTCGCCAGACTCTTCTGTTTCCGGCTCAGAGGAAATCTCGCCTTCTGCAGGAATACTGTCTTCTGGGATATCTGCCACCTCAGGGGTTTCCACTGTTGTTTCTGCCGCAGCAACCGGCTCTGCAGCTGTCTCTGGCATTTCCTCAGGCAGAACCTGCTCTGACTCCTGTACAGCAACCTCCTGGGGCTCTTCATTGTTTTTTACTGTCACCCGTGCCTTTCTTTTAATCGTCACGCGTGGCTTTGTATTTTTCTCATCCGTTGTTCTTGCTTTTCTAGGACGACCAGGCCTCTTTTTCTGAGGCTTTACTTCTTCCGTCTGCGGAGCTGCAACAGCTACCTCTTCGGAATCATCAAATAAATCTGACAATATTACTCCAAAAGAAATTGTTGATTTCTGAAAGGATTAGCCCTCAATGGCTAAGAGGGATTGATTGCTGTTCGAATAATATTGCCATCAGTGGGAAATAGTCAACAGAAAGAAATATCGAAAGAAAATAAAAAGGACCGGTTTTGAAGCCGATCCCCTGAAAGTGAAGGAATATCGATTACTCGAACATCCAGAGTGCCCCGATAGCTCCTGTGAAAAGTCCACCAAGTGTCCACTGATTTGTAACCTGAAGGTCAATACCACCACCAAGGCGCAGATAGAATGCAAGCGGAAGATCCGGAATCTGATACTCAATACCAGCAACAAGAGCCACACCAAGATTCATAGCGAACTGCTCGCCGAAGAAGAAACCCATCGGAACAAAGAGACCAACTGTCACAGGAATGTGATGAGGTCCCTTAACGTCGATGTCATAAACTTCATAATTGAAGCCTACATCACCGCCAAGACCTACTCCATTTGAACCAATATGGAATGCATCAAGACCGATATTTGCAATAATATCGAACTTGCCCATACCGAATTTCATACCAACACCAGTGTTAGTACCGAGGTTGAGACCAATACCGAAAGAACCATCAGAAGATGTTCCTCTTGAACTTGCAGCCATTGCAGGGGCAACAGCAAGGATAGCAACAACCAGAAGAATAAGAACTTTCTTCTTCATGAAATGCACCTCCAAAACAATGCTTTCTTATGCAATCCTAGGCCAAGTTGCCTAAAAAGTATAGCCACTATTTACAAAATCTACACATTGTGGATGCTGACGGCCAATTAAGATAAAATCCTGCAACATGGAAAAAAGAAACTCACCTCTCACAGCAAGAGGACTTGCTGTTGGAATTATCGGGCTGGTTATCATCACGGCATCCAGCATGTACGTTGCCCTGAGGATGGGTGCACTGCCATGGCCTACAGTCTTTGTCACTGTGCTCTCCATGGCAATACTCGGAAAAGCCAAAGGTTCCACACTGGAAGAGATAAACTGTACACATACTCTGATGAGTGCTGGTGCGATGGTTGCTGGAGGTCTGGCATTCACACTTCCAGGTCTCTGGATGACTGATCCAGATGCTACACTATCTCTTATCACAATAATCGCAATCTCAGTCACAGGTGCTGTGTTGGGTACGATTTTTACAATAATATTCAGGAAAAGCTTCATTGAGCGCGAAAAACTCCCCTATCCAATGGGCGAAGCTGCATATAATACGCTCATTGCCGGAAAAGAAGGAAAAGGAGCACCTGTGCTTTTTACTTCTCTGGGCGCCTCAGCACTTTTCACATTCATCAGAGACGGTCTGGGAAAGATACCCTCGGTATTAGGCCTCTATTCTGGTTCTGCACTCTTCCCTGCTCTTTCTGTGTGGGTTTCACCAATGGCACTGGGAATCGGAGCCATCATCGGCCCGGTCCTTGCCCTGATGTGGTTCGGAGGAGCAGTCCTCGGGTATTTCATCCTTACTCCAATCGGAATTGCCACAGGATTCTTCGAGTCAATGGCTGCAGCAGATGCGTTCAGAAGCAATCTGGGACTGGGCCTGATGATCGGAACAGGAGTCGGAGTTGCTGTAAAAGCTGTCATTTCCCTGCTCAAAAGGAAGAGAGAAAGCAGTACTTCCAAGCTTGGCAAGAACGTTATCATCTCCATAATCATCGTCTGCGTGATGGTTGTTATCATTCTCTCGCTCACGACTGAAATCACAATACTTGAAGGAATCCTCCTGATAATAGGTGTCTACCTGACCGCATATCTTTCTGGAATGCTGACAGGACAGACAGGCGTCAACCCGATGGAAGTATTTGCAATCCTCGTGCTCCTTGGAATCTCTGCTGTGCTGAGTCCGACGCTCGCTGCAGCGTTCTCCATTGCAGGTGTAGTAGCAGTTGCCTGCGGTCTTACAGGGGATGTAATGAATGATCTCAAGAGCGGTTCTCTAGTCGGGACACGACCCCGTTATCAGATAATAGCAGAAGGAATCGGTGGAATAATCGGAGCCATCGTCGCAGCTTTTGCCCTTGTCGTACTGAAAAACGCAATGGGTGGATTCGGGTCTCCGGAGCTTCCAGCCCCGCAGGCTGCACTTGTTGCTACAATGGCAACAGGACTCACAAACGCCCCAGCTTTCTTCATCGGTGCAGCACTGGGGCTACTGCTGTATTTGCTGAAGGTACCATCAGCAACACTTGGTCTTGGAGTATATCTTCCAACATATATATCTTCTGCAATGGCCCTTGGTGCTGTTATAATGGCAGCAGCAAAGAAAGCCGTGAAGAATAAAGCCGCAGCAGAAGAAAAAGCTGCTCTTATCTCATCAGGTCTTCTTGGAGGAGAAGGAATCACTGGTGTGATAATAGCCATCGCCTCAATGTTCTAAGAGAAAAATATGGAAAGCCTGTTTTGCAAAACAAATGAAGAAATAATGTCTATTCTGGGCCTGGATAAACCATTCCAGGCCAAGATTGTTTATCAGAACATGATAAAGGGCATCTCAGATTTCGGGGCAATGACTTCACTTCCGAAAGCCCTGCGAGAACGGCTTCAGAGTGAAAGAAAAAGTACGTTCACAGGAGAAATCATCAGGAAAGAAGAAGCTGATTCAACGATAAAGCTCGCTGTACGCTTCCCTGACGGTGCTATCATCGAATGCGTAAGGCTATCCGATGGGAACGGAAGATACACTGCATGCCTTTCAAGCCAGGTGGGGTGTGCAATGGGATGTGCATTCTGCAAGACAGGTACTATGGGCCTGGTCCGGAATCTGACAGCTGGCGAGATTGCAGAACAGTTCGCACTTCTGGAGACACTGGGAGAAAAGATTTCCCACATTGTTTTCATGGGCATGGGGGAAGCTCTCGCAAATTTCACTGCAGCCATCGATGCGGTCCAGGAACTTCACAGAGAGGATGGCTTCAATATCTCATACAGAAGGATGACTATTTCAACTTGTGGCTTAGTACCTGGAATAAAGAAGCTGACAGAGCTCAATCTCCCAGTCCGTCTTGCTGTATCTCTGGTTGCGGCTGACGATAAAACACGTTCATCAATAATGAAGATAAACAGATCCTATCCGCTTTCCGAGCTGAAAGCTGCCCTGATTTCCTTCCAGCGCCATCAGGACAGACGTCTGACGCTTGAATACTGCATGCTGCATGGCATCAATACATCAGCAGAGAGCGCGGAAGAACTTGCCTCTTTCTGCCGCGGACTGGACGCACTAGTGAACCTTATACCATGGAATCCTATTCCGGAACTTGGATTTGAAACTCCGAGAGAAGCTGAAATCAGAGTATTCGAAAGTTATCTGAAGAAGCTGAGAGTCAATTATACAATACGGCGCTCAAAGGGCCGCAGTATCAGCGGTGCATGCGGTCAGCTGGCTACTGAAACAAGTAAAATGCAATAATAATCCCACAGCCAGAACCCTGACTGTGGGCTAGGAAAAAAAGGGGGATGACTCCCCAAAACAGACATTACCACTCCTTGATAGATAAATGCAACCTTAAAGTTCTGCTTATGCCTGATTTTACGGAAAAATTACAACCTAAAAGTTAATTGTTAATAGCCCGATACGCTTTTAAACTCCATATTACGATGAGTGAAGAGAGGTTGAGCGAGGCCGCTGTAACTTTCGGTGACAACTTGAGAAAGCTCAGAAAGGCCAATGGACTATCACAAGAAAAACTAGCTGAGCATCTCGGCGTCTCTACAAAGCATATCGGCGACATAGAAGCGGGACGGTCATTCACTACCGCTGCCCTTCTGGATAGTGTCGCAAGTTATTTCAGTGTCAGCCTCGATGAACTTTTCCTGACAGAAAGCAGGAAACAGCTTGTAGAAACAGAAGCAGCCAGAATGGCGCTGGGTATGCTGCAGGAAAATACGGATGAGTTCAAAAGAAAGTATGGAATCGAGCTCAGACTGAAAGACGAAAACATACAATAAGATTATTCTGTCAGCATGAAAGAGAAGATTTACGGCACGAATGTACTTGTAACAGGTGCGTCAAGCGGAATCGGAAAAGCAACAGCTTCCATCTTTGCGGAAAACGGATACACAGTCTATGCAATAAGCAGACATATCGAAGAGAAAGAATACTCTCTCGGGAAAGGGAAGATAATACAGCTACAGGCTGATGTCACAGACCGTGTTTCGCTTGAAGAGCTGAAAAAGCGGATTGATAATCTCTCCATCATCATCCATGCTGCCGGTTTTGGAATCGCAGGAAGCGCGGAAGACGTAAGTGCAGAGGAGGCAGAGAGACAGATCAAGGTGAACTATCTTGGTCCTGTACTTGTAGACAATATCTTTCTTCCCCTGCTGAGACAGCACAGAAGATCATTGGTCATCTTCATATCAAGCATAGCCGGCAGAATCCCGATTCCATTCCAGAGCCATTATTCCTCATCTAAATATGCACTGGAGGCATATGCAGAGTGCCTCGGTATGGAAGGCAAGCCCTTTGGCATACATACAGTTCTTCTCGAACCGGGAGATACAAAGACAGATTTCACCAGATCGAGGAAGAAAATCATTCCTGAGAATTCCAGCTACAGGAGAGCAGCTGAAAAAGCTATCAGCAGGATGGAAGCTGATGAGAGAAATGGAAAAAGCCCAGAAACTGTAGCAAAAGCAGCACTCAAAGCCGCCTCATCTTCCCATCCACCAGTCAGAAAACCGATAGGCTTTGGATATTCACTTCTGATGCTGCTTCCAAGAATACTTCCACAGAAAATCATAGAGAGAATCCTGATAAAACTCTACTGATGAGAAAACGGACTCGAAGGTCCGTTCTCTTAATCCGATGAATCCTTATTTTTCCAGAACAGCTTTGATTCTCCTGATTCCAGCAGAAGATGACTGCTCTTTAAGTATGTGGAAATGTCCCATATCACCGGTGTGTGTCACATGAGGACCACCGCAGACTTCCTTGGAGAAATCACCGATGGTATATACAGTAACCTTCTCACCATACTTTGAATCGAAGAATGCAATGGCACCTGCATTCCTGGCTTCCTCAAGAGTCATTGTCTCTACGGTGACAGGAAGGTCACGTTTGATCTGCTCATTGACCAGATCCTCAACTTCCTTGATCTGCTCCTTAGTCATAGGCTCTGGATGCGTGAAGTCAAATCTGAGGCGCTCTGCCGTAATATTCGACCCCTTCTGTCCTACATGAGTACCAAGCACACGACGCAGTGCTGCGTGAAGAAGATGAGTTGCTGTATGAAGAGCAGTAGTCTCATCGCTGTGATCGGCAAGACCGCCTTTGAATTCTTTCTCAGCACCTGCACGTGAAAGGGCCTGATGCTTTTCAAATGCTTCATGGAAACCTGCCTCATCAACAGTGAAACCATGCTCTGCAGCAAGTTCCATTGTCAGCTCAATCGGGAAGCCATATGTATCATAAAGCTTGAAGACAAGACGTCCGGAAATAGTACGGCTGTTGCCTTTAAGAAGGTTTGGAAGCATTTTCTCGAACTCTTTCTCGCCTTTTGTCAGCGTGATAGAGAACTTCTCCTCTTCCTTTTCAAGCTCTTCATGAATGAAAGCTTCATGTGCTCCAAGCTCCGGATATGGTTCCTTGTAAAGCGCAATCACAACATTGGAAAGCTCTGAGAGGAATGGATGATCTATACCGATCTTCTTACCGTGGCGGACAGCCCTTCTGATCAGACGGCGGAGGATGTACCCCTGACCGACATTTGACGGAGCAACACCCTTCTGATCGCCGAGGATGAAAACAGAGGTGCGGATGTGATCGCTGATGATACGGATGGAGATATCATCCTCTTCTTTTTCGCCGTATTTCTTACCGGAAAGATTCTCAATCTCACGGATGATGGGCTGGAAGACTTCTGTCTCATAGACACTCTTCTTTCCCTGAAGAACTGCAACAGTTCTCTCGATGCCCATTCCTGTATCGATGCATTTCCTCTCCATCTCGTGGAATGTACCATCCTTCTCTTTGCTATATTGCATAAAGACATCGTTCCAGATCTCTAAGTACTTGCCGCACTTGCATCCGGGTTTGCAGTCTGGGCCGCATGCAGGACGTCCTGTATCGAAGAACATCTCAGAATCAGGGCCGCAAGGACCTGTCTCACCTGCCGGTCCCCACCAGTTATCCTCACGTGGCATGAAATAAATATGAGACGGATCGATACCAAGCTCCTGCCACCTTGCAGCAGCTTCAGTATCACGTGGAACCTCCCCATCGCCTTCAAAAACAGTAACTGAGAGCCTATCTACAGGAATTCCAAGCACCTGTGTCAGGAATTCGAAACTGTAGCCGATCATCTCATTCTTGAAGTAATCGCCAAGAGACCAGTTGCCAAGCATCTCGAAGAATGTGAGATGATGAGGATCCCCTACGCTATCAATATCACCTGTGCGGATACACTTCTGATAATCACAGAGTCTCTTCCCTGCCGGATGCTCTGCACCAAGGATATACGGTACAAGAGGATGCATACCTGCTGTCGTGAAAAGCACTGTCGGATCGTTCTCCGGAATCAAGGATGCCCCTGATATCTGCTTATGTCCCTTAGAGACAAAGAAATCAATATACAGCTTTCTCAGCTGATCTGCTGTGATGTCCTTCATATTTTTTCCTTTTCCGCTATATCCTATTCACCACCAAATGCATGGTCAAGGTATGCAATCTAAAGTCCTGCAAATAAATCCGGTACACTGCTCTCCTTCTTCATCTTCGGTATCAATCTCCTGATATCCTTATGAGACGAGAATGTCAGAGCACCGCTTTCTGCCCTTTTCCTGGCAAATGTATAAGATGGCACATCCAGTAAAGAAGAAGGCAGCATCGCCCGTCCGCCTGAGAGAAGCACACGATCGAAGACGGACCAGGATGGTCCACCATCCTTTTCTTCTGCAAGGAATACAGACTCCGTGACTGAAGCCATGAAACTGTTCCGGACCATTACAAGCCAGCGCTCCGTCTTCTGGGAAGGAGGAAACACAGAGAGCAATAACCCAGAAGCATAAATCCTGCCCCGGAGCTGTGCTTCCTCTTGAGACTGGCACTTTGAGACAGGACCAGACAGGACTGCAATGACATTGCCATTGTTCTTCAGCAGGAGCTGAGCAGCAAATGCAGGAATACCATCATCGAGAGAGAGAAGTACAGCCACGTCATCTTCCAGCAAATAACCTAAAGCCTTCGCAGCATCGCTTTTCCCTTGCAGTGAAGGGTGAGGCATACCAAGAAAAGTGACACGTCTTTTTTTCAGGAGTTCCATGTTCCCGGATGCATAGACAACAGGAAAGAACTCTCCTCTCTGCTCTGGAAAGAACGGGGATTCAGGAAAAAGAACCTTCGTCTCAATTCTCTCTGCAGCAAAGGCAGAAGCGATATCTGCATGTCTGGAAACAATATCCTCCGTACTTTTCTCGATAACCGAGGAAAGGGCAGCTGCAGCCTCGACAAGCGGTTTCTCCGGATCCGGAAGTGCCATCAGCAATTTCCATGAACGTTCTCTGTCACCAGTCAGCGCATAGAGTGTCTCATAGTTTACTGCTTTTTCTTTCTCTCCACTCAAAGGCATTTCCGTTTTGCCTCCAGAAGGATCTGCATGAAATCAGCAAGCGGTGTCTGGATACCGTGCTTTTTGCCAAGTCTGGAGACAGCACCTGCAAAATACCTGTTCTCCGTATCCCTGCCTGAAAGGACATCCTGCAGCATCGAAGTCTTACCATGGTCCCTGAGAGATGTGACACGACGTATCATCTCTTCTACATCATCCTGCGTAAGAACAACTCCTTCTGAAGCAGCAACCCGCTGTACTTCTCTGGCTATCAGTCTCACAGCCCGTATGAAATCCGTATTAGATGAAATCGCGGCATAATCTGCAATCAGGATTGCAGAGAGCGTATTGAAACAGGTATTGAGCATGAATTTCCACCACTTCTCGTGCTGAATATCCTCTGCAATAGTATACTTCTGTCCTGCTGTTTCAAAGAGTGAGGCAATGCTACTCACACGTTCTGTCACACTGTTATCTTTTTCACCGAAAATGATCCTGCCACCATCAGAGAAGCATGTTGTCTCCAGACCAGAATGGACAGAAGAAAGGTCTGTAATGAATGCATAAAGCACTTTTTCTGCACCAAATGCTGTTGAGAGAGCATCTTCTGCCTCTATTCCATTAAGAAGGGACATAACAACTGTTCCATCATCAGAAAAAGGAAGAGCCTCGCTTATTGCCTCATCCAGCTGCATATTCTTCACCGCGAAAATCAGCAGATCAGCTTTTTCACCCTCCCCATCAGAGAGGAACCTGAAATCTATTCTCTCACCATTATATACAAGACCGGCAGAATAACGCTCCTTGCGCTCTTCATCGATGATGAAAGCAAGATTGCAATGGTCTTTCAGTTTCCAGCCTACAGCTGTACCGACAGCCCCTGCTCCTACAATCTGAACATTCATGGCTAGAGCATAGCCATTAAGTGAGGACCATGCAAGGCTGAAACTATCGGAAAAAGATTCTTTATGCTATCATCAATCCATGGTCCTCGTACTGCATTGCATTCTTTCACTCATACTTGCCTGGAACATAAGCGCTGCGATTCCTGCATTTCTTACCCCGCGCTTCCAATCGAGGATTTCCACGATACTCAAGACAGCAATTCTTTATATTATCTGCCTTTTTCCAATCATTCCGGATTTCGTACAGACATACATGATGTCATTCATTATCTTTGCTGTTTACATATTCTTTTTCTATAAGGAGAGCAAAGAGAAAACCATCTCACTCTCTGTAATCTTCTTTTCCATCATCGGCGCCTGGTCTTATCTCTCCTCCTGGTGGATAGAGAGAATCAGCACACCAGGTTTTCCAGCAAGTATCGGTGCAATAGCGGCAGCACTGCTCATTACTCTGGCATTACTATATTTCAGCATCTTCCGCGTCTATTTCAGACAGGTCTCCGATAGTGTCGCACTTGAATCATTCACGCCAAGGATGTGGAATTATGCTACAGTCATTGCACTGGCTCCATCAGTCATCATTCTTACACTGGTGGTGAGCCCTCCGGAAAACCTCATACTGCTGCAGGCTCTGACATTCTTCTCCATCCTCTCTTCCACCGTTATTTTCCCTCTGCTTTACCAGATGGGAAGAAGTGCAAAGCTTGCTGAGGAGAATTCGAGACTGAAAACACGTTCTGAATTCTATCAGTCAATTGAAGCACAGCAGCAGGAACTGAGGAAACTGAAACATGACCTGATGAATCATTTTACCGTAATCGCAACCTATCTTGATTTAGGTGAAAATGATAAAGCCATAGAGTATCTGAAGGAAATCGGAGCGCGGTTCTCTGAACTTACAAAGCAATACACCCCCAATACCCTGATCAACTCGATTCTCAACTTCAAAATGCAGAAAGCCTCAACAGAAGGGCTGACACTGGAAGTGAAAGCAGATGTCTCATCCAGACTTGACATCGATGAGACAGATCTATGCACGCTTATAGCAAATAGCCTCGATAATGCAATTGAAGCAAATCCGCCTGACAGAAGAATCGTCCTGGAGATGCTGGAAGATGGCAGCAGGCTTCTCTTCTCTGTCACAAATCGGTATGAAAGAGAAATCGGAAGAAGAAGCGATGGAAGTTTCATCACATCAAAAGGGGATAGCAAGAACCATGGCCTCGGTATCAGAAACATAAAAGAAGCTGTTGAACGTATGAACGGAAGAATAGATATAACGGCAAAAGACAATGTTTTCCGTGTTTATGCAGAGGTTCCATTGAAGAAATGAAGCATAGTACAACTCTCAGAAAACGCCTGATGCTCTATTTCCTGATAGTCATGCTTCTTCCTCTGGTTGTCTTCCTGTCTTTCTATATAATCTCCGGAGATAGAACAATTGAGCATATACTCTCAGATCAGGCCGCACTGCTGATTGATTCAGATTCACAGGCAACAGCCGGTGTAATGGAAAAATACAGGCATAAATCCTATCTAGCGGCACAGGATGCATCCATCCAGAGTATATTAAGAGCACAGACAAAACCACAGCGGACAGTCTCATCGCTTTATAACATCATGGAAGGAGATACGTATCTTGCCTCTCTTACAATATGGACAAAAGACGGTGAAATGCTCACCAGTACACACAATCCTTCAGAAAGTGAAAAGGAGATGGAGGAAATCAGGGAAATACTTCCTCAGAGCAATAAGGAATGGGTTATCACCATAGATGGAGAACGGATGGAGAACGGTCATCAGATAGCCTTTACAATACTGCGTCGAATCAGGGTAGATGGTGAAATTGCAGGCTATGCTGTGATAAACGTCTATACGGGAGCTCTTACGCCTGTTCTTGCCGGCGATGGTTTCTTCTCCGATCTGTTTCTCGTAGACAGAGAACGCGGCAAAGCCACCTCACTGATGAGAATACAGGATTTCGGAAGCACATCTGCATTTCCAGCTCTGGCAGATGGGGAGAATATAGCCTCCCGACCTGTACCAGGGACAGGACTCATGATTGCAGGAATCATAAGCCAGGCAGAACTCGAAAGCAGTATTCACAAGATTGTTCTTTATATGATTATCAGCCTTGCAGTAGGTTTCGCACTCTCCCTAGTGCTCACATTCCTCTTCTCCCGTTCAATCTCACGCCGCTTTTCACTTTTAAGTTCCGGTATGAAACAATTCGAGAAAGGAGACTTCGCAACAGCACTCAGCATCACCGGAATCTCTGAATTCGATAAGCTGTCAAAAACTTTCAACAGCATGGTAAAACAGCTGGAAGTGCTGATAGCAAGAGAAAGAGAAGAAGAAGCAAAGGCGGCAGAAGCAGAGAGGAAGGCTCTGGAAAGCCAGCTTAATCCCCACTTCCTGTTCAATACCCTTTCCACAATCAAGGCACTGGCCCATCTCCATGGTGAGACAGAGATAGATACAATCACCACAAAACTCGGGAAACTCCTCCGATACAGCATCAACAACCATACCCCAAATGCCACAGTAAAGGAGTCTCTGGATTTAGCTGAAAGCTACCTGATGATCCAGCGCATACGTTTCGGAGATCGGCTTAGATATACCATCACATGCCCTGATGAGCTTCTTCCGGAAATCACCCCTCGCCTTCTGATACAGCCTCTGGCAGAGAATGCAGTCACCCACGGTCTGGAAGGAAAGACAGGGATATGGGAAGTCAATATCAAGGTAGGTAGAGAATGTGAAATGCTCCTGATTTCCGTGCAGGATAATGGACTTGGATTCAATGTACCGGATGATTTCCAGATATTAGTGGAGAAAGGACACACTGGACTTTACAATATCAGGCGAAGGCTGGAATTGAGATATGGCAGTTCTTTCAGCTTCGCCATCAGATCACAGCCAGGGAAAGGTACAGAAGTCCTGATTGGAATCCCATTATCAAAAGAAGGAGATGACAATGCTTAGTGTTGTGATAATCGAAGATGAAACACTGATACTCAAGGAATTGCTGTTAACAATACCCTGGAAAGAGCTGGAACTTAGTGTAGCAGGTACTGCAGAGAACGGACTTGACGGGGAAAGAATCATCCGAAGCACAGATCCCGATATCGTCATAACAGATATCAGGCTGCCTGGAAAGAATGGGCTGGAGATGCTGGAAGATACCGCCGTGGAACATGGGATCATCCTCTCCGGGTACACAGATTACAGCTATATGAGGAAAGCCATCAGGCTTGGAGTCTTCGATTATCTGCAGAAACCGATAGAGACAGACGAACTGATCTCGGCACTTGAACGTCTGAGAGATGAAATAAAGGCAGAAGCGAAAAATGAAATCATAAAAGAAGACCATGATCTGATTGTGCTGCCTGAGAGGATAAGCAATCACAGTGTGCGGCTTGCTGTGAGCTATATCAAAGAACACTACAAAGAAAGCATTGGCCTGCATGACATAGCTGAGATAACAAACATCTCTGAAAACTATCTTTCCACGCTTTTCAGGGAAGAGACAGGCATGAACTTTCTGCAGTACCTCAACGCAATCAGAATCAACAAAGCTGTTGAACTGCTGAAAAACAGTTCTTTGAATATCTCAGAAATAGCAGAGACAACAGGCTTCCCGACACCAGGTTATTTTACCAAGATCTTCAGACGCTTTTTTTCTGTCACTCCCACAGAGTACAGATGCAATATATAAGTCCCCCTCGGCGAGAGGGACAAGGAGAAACAATCAACCTTTGCGGGAATCGTAGACAGCAGCACCGCCCAGGAAGTAGCGTGAAAGCGTGAAGAAAAGAATGAACATCGGAATCGAGGCGAGGAATGCGCAAGCCATCATCGCACCCTCATCTGTCATCTTCTCCTCGCTGAATTTCGTTATATACTGCGGTATAGTCTTCATCGTCTCACTCTGAGCAACCAGCAACGGCCAGAGAAGATTATCCCACTGGTTACGGAAAGAAAGAATGCCAAGTGTTGCTATTACAGGCTTTGAATTCGGCACTACGATTCTTGCATAGATACCTGGTTCTGACAGTCCATCAACACGCGCTGCATCCAGATATTCTGACGGGAATGTCAAAAGGTACTGCCTCATCTGGAATACGCCGAAAGCTGAAACCATGAACGGTATGATCATACCTCTGTATGTATTAATCATATCCATACCTGAAACAACCATGTAAAGAGGAATCATGATTGCTTCAAAAGGAATCATCATCGTGGACATAATCGCCAGGAAGATGAAATTCCTGCCACGGAAGCGGAACTTAGCCAGTCCATAACCGCAAAGGGAAGCCAGGAATACCGTCGTGAAACTATCCGTAATGGCAACTATGAGAGAGTTGAGAAGGTTGCGGAAGAATATCGGATTGTCATTGTTGCCCATTATCGCTTTATGGAAGTTTGTTAAGAATGTCCTGTCAGACGAAGTGAAGTATTCTTTCGATGGTATCCAGGAGAAAGGCATAGCAAGAATCTGCTTTGCATCCATGAATGAAGCGACAATCATGAAGACAATCGGTGTAATCGTAAAGAGAAGCACTGCAATCAACAGTACCCAGATGAGTACTTCGACAATTGTTACTTTGCCAACAAATTTATTCATACAGCCTCCCTTAATACTCCACATCCTCACTCGAGCGGGTGAGCCTGAGCTGAAGATATGTAAACGCAAGCATAATCAGGAAGAGCACAATGGACATAGCGCTTGCTCTTCCGAGGCGCCCATTTCTGATACCTGTGAAGTAGATATTCATCGTGATTACATCAATCGGGAAGCGTGAGGATCCTCCTTGATAAAGCATGTACTGTGTACTGAAAGTCTTCAGACACTGCAGCATAGCCATGATGGAAACCATCGCCGTCGTAGGTTTCAGCAACGGCAGCGTAATCTTCCAGAATGTATGCCAGCGCGATGAACCATCAACAGTTGCTGCTTCATAGATTGTATTCGGAATCGATGCCAATCCTGTTATGAAAAGGATGACGAAGTATCCTATGTATTTCCAGAAATAAATCATCATTGTCGATATCTGCAGCATCGTGGAATCTACAAGCCAATTGTAATCAACGCCCTGAGTACGCATGACAGCATTTGAAATCTGGTTCATGAGTCCTCTTGGATCGAAGATAATCATCCAGATTGAAGCTGCAACGACGGATGAGAGAACTGCGGGAGTATAGTACATCAGCTGGAAAAAACCTCTGTACCTATCCTTCCTCAGCTGCATAAGAAATGTTGCAAGAATCAGAGAAGCAACAATCATCGGAATGAAAGTCCCGATAGTGAAAATAAGCGTTGCCCTGATAGAATTTGAAAGCGGGAATCCGCCATTGTCTTTTGTGAAAATGTAAATATAGTTCTCAAGTCCTACAAACTCGCTCGTTCTTGCTATTGCCCTGCGGTTCGTAAGGGATGTCACAAAAGCATTTATAATAGGATAAAAACTGAAAACAGCGAAAAAGATGAGACAGGGAAGCGTGAATATCAGGCCCCACTTGGACATCTTCCGCTCTATGCTGTATTTTTTCTGAGCCAATTCATCCTCCTTAGCAGGATGCCCGGGTTACCCCGGGCAATACAATCAAGCTTCCTCGTCGAGGATTTCCTGGCAGTTGGCTTTAAGATCAAGGTAAGCCTGCTGAGGTGTAACACCCTGAAGCATGACAGCTTCAACAGCATTTCTCAGCTGAGCCTGGAACTCTGCAGAAGCAGCGCCGTAATAAACGACATGGCCGCGCTCAAAGTCACCAAGGAAGACATCTGAATATGGCATGTTCCTGTATGCTTCTGATTCCATAAGAGCCTTTGTAGGCTGAATCAGCTGGACTTCTGTCAGATACTCTTCACCATGTGAAAGCATGTAACCAATCAGTTCCCAAGCTGCTTTCTGTGTAGCTTCATCAGCATCTGCATTCACCATGTAATAGTGTCCATAGTAGCAAGCAGCTACGTCATTGACAGCATTTTCAAAGACTGGGAATGGGACAACCATCCACTCTCCGGAATCATAGAACTCTGGGTTATCAGCCTTGATTCTTGCTTCCTGATAGAGGCCGGTTGTACACATTGCGATGTCATTGTTGTCCTTATTGAAGAGTGAACGTGCATTGGTATATGTAGGAGAACCAAGGTTGAGACCGTTCGGACCCCACTGCTGCATGAATGTAAGGACCTCTACCCATGCCTCTTCTCCGATGATTGCTTCTGTACCATCATCGCTTACAAGCTTTCCGCCCAGCTGCTCAACCATTGGGACCAATGTTTCAAGATAATATGGATATCTGAAATCATAGCCACGGCGGACGAGGATATCACCATCACGGATAACAAGCTTCTCTGAAAGCTCTACCATGTCTTCCCATGTTCTCGGATAATCTGTCTCTGGATCGAGTCCTGCATCGCGGAAGACTTTCTTATTGATGAAGATACACCAGTTGGTCAGCTCAAGTGGAAGACCATATACTTCACCGTCGTAGGTAACAGGATCAATCATGCCATCAAGATATGCATCCTTAACAGACTGTGCATCTGTAAAACCTGCAGCCTCATAATCCATCGGAGCTACACGACCAGCAACAATATACGGATATTCATCGCTGATGGACAGATTGAACATCGTAGGACCTTCACCTGCTGCAAATGCTGTCTGCACAAGCTCAATAAGCTTCGTGGAAGCCTGTCTTGTAACATTTACAGTCACATTCGGATGAGTCTCCATGAATTCCTGGATATATCTATCTTCCAATGCCTGTCTGTTGACATCTTCATGTGTCCAGAATTCGATGACTATCTGATCATTTTTTCCGCTCTCGCCTGAGCCACTGGCAAAGACTGAGAATGCGGCAAGAAATACAAGAAGAAGCGAAAGTGCTTTTCTCATACCTACCTCCTTTTGTCCTTCTGTACTTTAATTTTCAAATCAGCACAGGCCATCGGCAATGGTCGATTCTTCCGCTTTATGGAACGAATCAATGCTTTTGGGGGCAAAACCAGATATCATCAGCCAAATGAATAGGATTTTACATCAGTATTTTGCAATGATGCCCCCATTCCAGAGTCTCTCAAGAAAATCTTTCCATGGGAGTACAAGAATACCGTCGTCAAGCATTCTCGGACTCTCTTCCCTTGATACAACAATGTACTTGGAGAAGATGCCTTCTTCTTTGAGTTCCCTCAGATTCGCAAGGTGTTTGTCAGTAACAGATTTAGAACTCTTTACCTCAATAGCAACTTCATCCCCGATGATGAAGTCAACCTCTCTCTTTCCATCGCTAGTACGGTAATAAGTGAGTTCTGTATTATGGATTCCTGCATAGTCGATGTAGGCAACAAGCTCCATTGCAATGTAAGTCTCAAAAAGAGTTCCGTATTCAGTCATCGTCTCTGTAGGAACATTCATCCTGGCAATGCTTCTGGCAATACCGACATCGAAGAAATAGAAACGGGAGAAAGAAGTCTCCTTCCTCTTCTTTGTCTTCCCATACGGCTTGATCTCTTTCACCATCAATGTATCAAGGAGGATCTTGTACCATGTCTTTATTGCCTGACGGCTCACACCCACATCAGATGCGAATGCCGAGAAATTAATCTGCTGCCCATTTGATAACGCAGCCTTTTCAAGAAAGTTGATAAATCCAGGAAGATCATTCACTTCATTCTCAAGCTGGATTTCAGTTTCAAGATAAAGTCCTGCATAGGCTTCAAGAGCTTCTTCTGCTTCCGTTGAATACAGATACATTTCTGGCAATAACCCAGTTCGGAATATATGTTCAAGAGTGTAACCACCCCTATCCTTGATCTCCGGATAACAGAGTGGATGCAGCTTTTTCTCAAGCGCACGCCCTCCAAGAAGATTGACACCCCCACTCTTAAGCTTTCTCACGCTTGAGCCTGTCATAAGGAACACAAGATCTGTATCTTCAATGAACTGGTGAACCGTATACAACAGCTGTGGTGCTCGTTGAATCTCATCTATGACTACAAGCCCCTCAGTGAGTCCTTCTGCCTTAAGCGTTTCTTCAAGAAGCGCTGGATTACGGACAACACGGTAGTAAAGAGTATTGGAAAGCAGATTCCAGTAAAGTACAGGTTTCCTAACCTCATTTTTTGCATACATCGATTTGCCGCACATTCTCGGGCCAATAAGGAATACTGATTTTCTGTCAAGGATTTTGTCCAGATCAATGTAACGCTTCACATACTCTTTCATGATTTCACCTCTGTGAAAATCATTATATTATGAAAAATGATTTTTATAAAATCGATTATTGCGTAATATAGACTATTGCAAATTCACTACTCTGAAGCCAACAATCGGCAGGACAAACTGGTCAGGTTCTTGCGGTCACCTTCATAAACATATCTTCAAGTACATTGATTGTAACGAGGAACTCCAAATTATCTCACAATAATGAAATAGAAAAGCTGGTCGTTCTTGGCTTTGCAAACTCAAACTCTGCTTGTAATGAAGAAGCATGACGGCTCTTCACGTTTTCTTGAGGGATTGAAATCTAACTGAAGGGATGGAGATGAACTGAATCAATGAAAAGAAGTAGTCTTCATCCCTGTATCCATGGACAATCATCTTTGCGACTTTTATCCTGTTGTTGAAACCTTCCAGCTTGCCTGTGGGGATTGGAGGAGAGGCATGAATCAAACCGCTTCTCATTTCTCTCTGCAATCTATCTGATAGCCAATAATCCCATCATCTTATTATTAAGTGCACTAGATGTAAGTCTTGCGACAATTTCCTCTTCGACGAATGAATAATCATCGAATGCAGAGAGAACCTAGATAGGGATATCTGCCAGATGTTTGGGTGCAGAAAGATCTTCAGCTACTTTATCTGAGAGTACTTTATATAATCCAGAATCCTTCCAGTGTTTCAGAAGACCATATGCATCGGCCTGAAGTGATGTTTCAGTTCCAAGAAAGTGCTGAAGTGAAGTCTCGAATATTGAAAGATAGAAATCTTCTATACTCGGCTTTTCCTTCGAATAGCCGTAGAGAAAAGCGATATCATTCCATAAGAGCTGATTAACGCCATATTCCTTCACTGTCCCATAGAGCTGTCCGCCACCAGTATAGTCTGCTACAAGAGAATCGATAATCATCTGGAGATTGAATGAGTCTTCTTCAGCAGTGATTGCAAGAAGCAGATGCTCAAAGGCATCCTCACTCATGTCATTGCTGACCAATGTACCAAGCTTCTTTACAAGTCTCTTGTTGCTGAAGAAAGGAAGATGCTTTCTTAGTGTTCCTATGAAGGAGTGGGGCAAATCCAGATCTGAAAGGAGGATGGATTCCTTGTCGGTCCCGAATACAGTGTTTGACAGCTGTATATCAAGAAGCCAGTTGTCTTCATATTCAGGCTTATCCTTCTCATAGTAGACTAGGAATTTCCTCTCGGTCTTTTCTGTGAGAAGCCTGTACTTGATGGCAAAGTCGTTATATTCAGATGCTCTGATGAGGGTCACTTCATCTGGCATCACATCAAGCTGATCTGAGAACTCTGAAGATGGATTATACCAGAAGACAACCCTGTGGGATTCAAATTGCTTTGCAAGATTATTCAGTAGAGTATCATTCATTCTCTTCAAGCTCCTCCAATACAACCCATCTGCCGTTTTTGTCTGCACCTGTCCGGGGTATGATTTGTTTTCCTGTCAGCCATGCGATATCTCGCTCAATCGTTCTTTTTGAAGCGGAAAGAATTGTCGATAAATCATTTGCTGTTATCGCAGGATTATCCTTCATTCTCCTGATAATGTATGAGCGGCGTTCTTTCGTACCATGTGGTTTATCTTCTGAATTTACACCGACATTTTCCGGATTTGCGCCGTCATTCTCTACAGTTTCACCGACAATACTATTGTTTTCACCGACATTTCCGGAATTTGCACCGTCAAGACTGTCATTTTGCTTATGTCCCAGGGCCAGTTCTATATTCTCTGGCCTGGATTTCATGATGAGTAAAACCATAAGGACGAAAACATGCTTTTTGAACAAATTTTCTTTAATATTATTAATGATATTAATATATGACCTGAACAGCACAATCAGCCAACAGACTTGATGGAACCATCATAAACGAAGAAAGCTCCCTTTTCGGGAGCCTTCTGAGTGCCGCCTCCAGGATGGAACACAAAACAGTACTAAACCCCTGCTGTTTACAGCATGGCAAATTGAGAGTTTTTACATTGTCAATGAAACACCAGGTGTTTATATGGCTGGGGACTTTTTACGGTCTCCAGAGATCTTTTTGCGACCCCAGATAATAGCGTCCGTAAAGTACGTAAAATGAGATCCGCAGCGAATGCATGAAGCATCCTCTTGTCTAATTGCCCTCTCAGACGCACGAGAATTACCAAGAACGCATTCTGAATCAATTGTGGAATTTCATGTTTTATGTAAGCTGAAACGTTCTTTGAATATTGTCACTCCGAATTTTCAGACATTTTCCACTTTTTTCGGAGTGACCGTTGACTTATCTGAGATGAAATCCCTATGATTAATACGAACATCGTGACAATTTCCACTTTTTCCGGAGTATGAGATGACAGAGATAAAAAGAGACATATATCTTCAACGCATTGTAAAAAGGATGGGCAATGGCAGAGCAAAGGTCATTACGGGAATAAGAAGAAGCGGGAAAAGCTACCTTCTGTTCACCTTATTCAGGAAATACCTTCTCTCCAGTGGTGTTGATGAAGGCCACATCATTGCCATTGCTCTTGACGATGATGAGAACGAGCATCTCCTTGACAGACATGCTCTAGGATTGGAAATACGTTCAAGAATCAAGGATGAGCAAACCTACTATGTTTTCCTTGATGAGATTCAGAATGTCGAAGGCTTCGAGATGGTTATCAACGGGCTTCTCCGTAAACCGAATGTTGATGTCTATGTTACCGGCAGCAATTCCAGATTCCTTTCCTCTGATATCATCACTGAATTCAGAGGGCGTGGTGATGAAGTCAGGGTAAGACCTCTTTCATTCAGTGAAATCAGACCACTTTATAATTCAGATGATGAAGCCTGGGATGATTACTTCAACTATGGAGGACTTCCTGCAATCTATGCAGAAGGAATGGATGATGAACAGAAAGTGTCTTTTCTCGAATATGTCACAAAGACAATCTACATCAAGGATATTGTGGAAAGAAACAAACTCAAGGACGATAAAGGCATCAGCAGCGTGCTTGATCTTCTGTCCTCTGCAACGGGCAGCCTGACAAATCCATTGAAACTCGCCAATACATTCAAAAGCAAAGGACAGAAAGGAATGACGGATAAAACCATTTCCAGCTATCTTCGTTTTATCGAGGAAGCCTATATGGTCGAACGTGTCCAGCGATATGACATCAAAGGAAAGGATTACATCGAATCCCCATATAAGTTCTATTTCTCAGATATCGGAGTCAGAAACTCCAGAATCAACTTCAGACAGGTCGAAGAAACCCATATCATGGAAAACATCATATACAATGAGCTCAAGGCAAGAGGATACCTCGTTGATGTCGGGATTATAGAGCACAAGGATAAGACCGATGAGGGCAAATATAGAACCAGACAATATGAAGTTGATTTCATTGCGAATCTTGCGGGTAAGCGATACTACATACAGTCTGCACTGTCTCTGCTTGATGAGGGAAAGCTGGAACAGGAAACGAGATCCCTTTCTCTGATCAGAGATTCATTCAAGAAGATTGTGATTACCAGGGACAGAATAAAGCCCAGGCGTACAGAAGACGGAATCCTAATAATCAATCTTTTTGACTTTCTGCTTAATGCGGGTGCAATAGAACAGTAATGCAAGAAAGCGTAGTCATATCTAAGCAAATCGATTTTCAGCTTTTGTTTGTTTTCGGCTTAATACATACCCTAACGGCACAATCAGACAACAGACTTGATAGAACCATAATAGACGACAAAAGCTCCCTTCTCGGGAGCCTTCTGAGTGCCGCCTCCAGGAATCGAACCAGGGACACAAGGATTTTCAGTCCTTTGCTCTACCAACTGAGCTAAAGCGGCATTGCATTTACTGCAACGGAAGAGAAGATACCAGTTTCAAATGATATTTTCAAGTAGTCCGATATCTTTTTTAAAGAAAAACTTGCAACAATGGGAATTCTCAGCTGCAAGTTAATTGATTATCACTTTTCTTTTGATTTTCTAGTGAACAAAATCATACCTGCCAGTGCAGTAAGAGGTGTAACAAGTACAATACCGAACGAACCTGAAAGGGTTTGCAGGATTTCTGCTGCAATTGATTTAGTCGCAAAGATATTCGGGACAGGAGTTGCCTGAGCCATGTAAACCATCATCAGTGTCAGATAGCTTCCCATATATGCCAGTAAAAGTGTTGTTATCTGCGTACCGACTCCTGCCTTCCCCACTTCCATTGCGGATCTGAAGAGTTCTCTGGGCGAAGTTGCCGGTGCATGTTCCTTCACTTCCCACATTGCTGCAGAGACATCGATGGAAAGATCCATGATCGCACCACCGGCTGAAAGGCAGGCAACTCCTGAAAAGAGCGATGTAAGATCAAGATTCATGAAGCCGCTGTACAATAGAGACTCACTCATCTCCAAAACTGAGCCATGTATCCTCAGATACCAGGTCATGAATACCGAGATAAGCACTGTAATAAGCATAGCAGCAACAGACCCGATGATAGCGGCAAAGCTCCGTCTGTTGACACCAGAGACCATTGGCAGTGTCACAAGCGTGAGAACCATCAGTGTTACGGTGCACATGAGAAGCGGATTCGCTCCTTTCAGGACAGAAGGTATAAGCATCTTCCAGATAGATAGGAAGGCAAAGACAAAGGAAAGAATCATCCTGATTCCCCTCAGACCGCTGAAAGCAACCAGAACAATCACAAAAACCGCAACAAGAATGATTTCCCTTCCCTGTCTGTAATAATCTATCATGTTGATGAAAATGGGATTGTCTTCACTGTCGCGTTCGATAAGGACCCATGCGATATCCCCTGGTACGAAAACTTTATCATCCTTGAGACTGCCAGAGAGAAGATTTATTCCTTCCATCTCCAGTCCTCTATGTTCACCTGAAAGGACACGGACAAAACATCTCTGGTCACCGGTCCGGAAGAGTCCTGTCTGGATGATGGTACTGTCATCGGTAGAAAGGACTTCAGCCCTTGCACCTGAGGCATTGACATAGATACTTCTCTCAAATCCTGTAGGGATTATCAGCAGAACAAGAGAAGCAAGAGCAAACGCGATGATGAATGCTGTATTTTTCTTTTTATCTGAAGCTGTCATTGAAATGGGAAATGGGGAGACCTGAGCCTCCCCCTCTTTATATATATTCCTTACCTTGCGTTGGTAAGATCCATGAGTTTGTGAGCAACCTCAGTGTTGTCATAAGCACCTGAGAACAGCTCTGCACCCTCACCATATGCATATACAGGGACTGGGAGTCCTGTGTGGGCATAGCTTGTCCAGCCGATACCTGCCTTGTTGTTGAGGATGTGTGTGAGTGTGACGCTGATCGGGCTGTATCCACCATAGAGGAGTGACTCCTCATAGCCATCTGTATTGCCTGTCTGGTCATCTTCATAAGCCTTCTGAAGCTTTGCATACTCATAATCATTCATTACAAGAGCCTCAGAGGCAGCAGTCTTTCCAGGAGCGACAAGCCCGAAGTATTCTTCAACCATTGCCATCATGTCATCAAATGTGAAGGAACCATCAGCCTTTGCCTCCTCAACATAGGAGTCGAACTGGATATAAGAGCACTTCTGAGCACGGAGGATATCAAAAGCCGTGTTATAGCCTGTTGCAGCATATCCGATTGTCATACCACCAGTCTCATGATCACCAGTGACAATGATAAGAGTCTCATCTGGATGGTCTTTTGCAAACTCAACAGCAACTTCAACAGCCTCATCAAGAGCAAGCGTATCGCTCATGTTGGCAACTGCGTCATTGGCATGGCCAGCCCAGTCAATCTTTCCACCTTCAACCATCATGAAGAACCCTGTCTCATTGTAAAGGACATCAATACCTTTCTTGACGAAATCCTTGAGTCTGAGAGAATCTGCTGGAGCATCGATGTCATAAGGCATTGCTCCATCATCCTGAAGGACAGGGCTATATGCATAGACCTTACCGCTGTTGCCATTGAGGCTGAGGATTGTATCCTTGTCGTTTGTTACAAGATATCCATTATCTTCAAGAACCTCATAGATTGATTTATCTCCATCATCTGCCTTGTTTACAGAACCGCCAGCGAAATACTCGAAACCGGAATCAGCCATCTGGAGTCCGATATCATAGTAATCATTTCTGGATGCGATATGTGCATAGAATGCAGCTGGTGTCGCATGATTGATAGTTACTGTAGAGACAATACCAATCTTCCAGCCCTTGTCATGAAGCATCTCTGCAATTGTGACACCCGGTGTAACCCTGTCCACTCCCATGCCAATGACTCCGCTGTGAGTCTTGTAGCCAGATGAAAGGGATGTAGCTGTAGAAGCTGAATCCGGGCAGAAAGATGTTGAATCCTGTGTATACTGGAGACCAACGATAGGAAACTGCGTGAATGTCAGCTCTTCAAGCTCAATAAGCCCTGACTGGTTTCTGCCATTGTATACCTGAGCAGAGTTAGTCTGAGGAGAGCTCATACCGTCTCCGATGAACATGAAGACATACTTCGGAGAAGCATCCTCAGTATATGCTCTGATTGCACTCTCTGTATCTGTGTTTCCAGAAGCAGAAACAGCAGAAAGAACGAGGAGCAGAGACACAAGAACTGCTGCGATTTTTTTCATTTCAGTCCTCCATAAATGGAAAATTACTGATTGGAACATATCAAAAAGCAGAAGAAGGCATCTTGCTTTAAACAGTTAGAAATACATTAAATCTTCAGCTGTGATTTTCGCGATTTGTTAACAAGCTACAAAGAAAAATGCAAGAATATTTTTATTTGTTAACATAATGATAAGGCTATCATCTCTTTTCAGTTTCAGGTATTATCGTTATCAAAACCTGATTTGGAGGATTTGATGGAATCAAGCCAGATACAGACTCTCATCACCATGGTGCTTTACATTGGCATTGTCATCGGCATCGGTGTGTACTTTGCAAAAAGGGCAAATGAGAACTCAGAAAATTACTATCTCGGCGGAAGATCCCTCGGTCCGTGGGTTGCAGCTTTCAGTGCTGAAGCCTCGGATATGAGCGGATGGCTTCTGATGGGACTCCCAGGACTTGCATATTGGACAGGCCTGGCTGACGCATTCTGGACAGCCGCAGGACTTGCTATCGGCACTTACATCAACTGGCTGATAGTGGCAAGAAGACTGAGGCATTACTCAGAGATTGCAGGGAATGCTATCACACTCCCCGATTTCTTCAGCAATCGTTTCCATGAAAAGAGAAAGGTTCTGATGGTTATCTCATCGGTATTCATCCTCATCTTCTTCTGTGTCTATGCATCCAGCTGCTTTGTCACATGCGGCAAGCTCTTTTCGTCGCTTTTCGATGTTGATTACCACTCAATGATGGTAGTTGGTGCTGTTTTCGTTGTTGTTTACACATTCCTCGGCGGATTCCTGGCAGAGAGTGCCAGCGACTTCATGCAAGCAGTGGTGATGGTTCTTGCACTTGTGATCATTCTCACACTCGGGACTATCGCAGCCGGCGGTATTGGTGAAGTCTTTGCCAATCTCAAAGCAATTCCCGGCTATCTGGAATTCTTCAATATCGCGTCTCCTGTCGTGAATGAAGCCGGAGAACAGGTTATCCAGAATGGCATGCCTGTCTTCGGAGAGGCAGCCCCTTATGGGATAATCTCCGCACTTTCAATGCTTGCCTGGGGCCTCGGATACTTCGGTATGCCACAGGTACTGCTGCGCTTTATGGCAATCAGACATAAGGATGAGCTCAAGAAGAGCCGCCGTATTGCTACTGTATGGGTAATAATCTCACTCTTTGCAGCAATCATGATAGGATTCATCGGCAGAGCACTGGTTCCTACACAGTTCCTGACTAATTCCGATGCGGAGAATGTCTTCTCCTATCTGGCTTCAATACTGATGCACCCGCTCTTCGCAGGACTTGTGAGTGCAGGTATTCTGGCAGCTACTATCTCTTCTTCCGATTCCTATCTTCTTATTGCAGCTTCTGCATTCTCCAAGAACCTCTGGCAGAGAGTCTTCAGAAAGGAAGCAACAGATAAGGAGATCATGCATGTCGGCCGTGCTGCCCTTCTGATCATAGCTTTCCTTGGAGCTGTAATCGCATTGGATGAAGACAGCGTGATCTTCACTATCGTCAGCTTCGCTTGGGCAGGATTCGGTGCAACATTCGGTCCTCTTATGCTTTTCTCCCTTTTCTGGAAGAGAACAACAAGAAGCGGTGCAATCGCGGGAATGATCTCAGGAGGAGCAATGGTCTTCATCTGGAACTTCCTCATCAAGCCAATGGGTGGAATCTGGGGAATCTATGAGCTGCTGCCTGCTTTCATCGTCTCTTCAATCTTCATTGTTGCCGTATCTCTCCTCTCAAAGGAACCAGATAAGACAATCCAGCAGGAATTCGAAGAAGCCAAGAAGGCATGAAGTTCCACCTTCGGTAAAGAAAGGGAAATAATATTATGAAGAAAGCTGGTGCGCAAATGCATCAGCTTTTCTTTTATTAGGCTTTTCCTGTTTTAGAGCAAGGCCGCTCTGATATGGTCCAGCTTGTGATTCTTGATTAAAGATCATCCACAAGTGCCGTGGATTTTGCATATGCAGTGCTTCTGGCCTCAAAGAAATCAGTCTTCACCATATTTGCATTTGAATACTGTGATACCCATGCCATATCCTCCGGCTCTTTCTCAAACCCCGGATAGAGATCATCAAAGCCCAAACTCCTCCATCTGAGATTGCCAAGATAATGGATGTAATCAGAGACCATCTTTCTGTTCAGGCCAGGAATATCATCCCCGATGACATACTCACCCCAGGCAGCTTCCTGCCTCACGCCTTCCTCCATCATTGCCCTGTACTGCTCCACAAGTTCCGGGGTAAATAACCCAGGCTCTTCCCTCTTCATTTCCTGAATGATGTTTCTGAAGAGCCAGAGATGAGTATTCTCATCACGGTTAATATACCTGATTTCCTGTGCAGACCCCGGCATCTTGCCATTTCTTGAAAGATTGTAGAAGAACATAAAGCCAGAGTAGAAATAAATGCCTTCGAGGATATAGTTGGCAACAAGTACTTTCATCAGATGCTCAAGATCCCTGTTTTCCACGAAGTCATTATAGCAGTTACCGATAAATGTATTTCTCTTCAGCAGATGCTCATCAGTCCTCCACTGGAATAGAATGCTGTTCCTTTCCTCCGGGGAGCAGATTGTATCAAGCATATATGAATATGCCTGACTGTGAAGACATTCCTGGAATGTCTGGATGTGCAGGCAGAGACATACCTCATTAGCTGTTATGTAATCTGTGACATTGGGCAGATTCGCAGTCTGCAGACTATCCAGAAAAACAAGGAAGGAAAGAATCTTATCATACGCATTACGCTCTGAAGGAAGCAGATTATGATAATCCTTCAGATCCTGCGAGAGATTAATCTCCTCCGGTACCCAGAAGTTATTCATAGCCTGTCTGTACCACTCAGAGACCCAGCCATACTTCATATTATTGAAATCATTGAGATTGGTTGTGTTGCCACCTACCATCCGTCTCTTTTCAACTTCTGTATCCCCATCGGGATTGAAGAGCGGTTTTCTTTGCATTTCCATCTTTTCACCTCAGCTTGAGCAGCTCTCACATTCCTCTACCTCAAGGCTTTTGGAACGTGTGTAGTAGAGTGTCTTCACATGGCTCTTCCATGCGAGTATCAGGAGATTGAGAACCTCCCGCATCGTATAATCGTTGGTTATATAGAGATTGACGCTCTGGGCCTGGTCTATATGACGCTGACGAACTCCCGCAGCTCTTACAGACCAGCTCTGATCAATCTCATGAGCACCTTTGTAGTACCACCATGTCTTTCCAGAGAGCTCCGGCGCTGTCCGTGGAAGCATACTTCCCTTCTTCTCTTCATAGAAGAAACGCTTCATTATGGGATCGACACCTGCGCTTGTACCGCTGATGATGGATGTGGATGATGTAGGAGCAATAGCAAGAAGATAGGCATTGCGCATGCCGCATTCATGGACTTTCTCTCGCAGCTTAGTCCATTCCGCGCTTGTATACCCCCTTCTTTCGAAATATTTCCCATCCCACCACTCACTGCCGGAGAAGAAGCTGTAACAACCTTTTTCCCTGGCAAGATCGGAAGAGGCATCAATGGCATAATAATTGATTCTCTCAAAGAGCTTATCAACAGCGGCAAGATGCTCCTCACTCTCCCACTTGATACCCTTTTTCGCCAGCATATGATGATAACCTGAGACACCAAGACCGATTGAGCGATAGCAGCTATTTGTGATCTCCGCATATGGCAGAGGATAGAAATTGAGCGTGATTACGTTATCAAGAGCTCTGACCACAGTTCTCACAACCTCTTTAAGCTTCGCGTTATCATCAGTATCAAAGTTACCCAGCGAGAGAGAGGCCAGATTGCAGACAACAAAATCACCCGGCCTAGTTGTTGTAACCACGACACCATCTTCAGTGGTTATGGATACTTCCTCGATTTCCTTCATGTTCTGAGCTATCTCAGTACAGAGATTGGAGGAATAAATCATACCCTTATGCTTATTGGGATTCATGCGGTTGACTTCATCCCTGTTGAAGACAAACGGAGTACCTGTCTCAACAGCACTCTTGATGATCAGGCGGACTAAATCCCTTATGACCATAGATCTCTTGTGGATACGGCTGTCATTCACGCAGTCAAGGTAGTGCTCCGTCCACTCATCTCCATAGAAATCCTCTAGGTGATAGCCTTTGATACTCCAGATCTCATGAGGACACATCATGTACCAAACCGAATCAAGGCTCTCAGAACAGAGCTGCCAGAAATAATCCGGATAACAGATGGCAGGAAAGACATCATGAGCTTTCATCCTGTCATCGCCATTGTTCGTCCTGAGATTGAGGAATTCCGGAAGATCGCGATGCCAGACATCGAGATAGACAGCAACAGCTCCAGCACGTACTCCAAGCTGATCGACAGCAACTGCTGTATCATTTACAAGGCGAATCCATCTGATTACCCCTCCAGCGGCTCCTTCAAAACCACGGATTGATGAACCGTTTGCCCTGACTTTACCGAAATACATTCCCATTCCGCCTCCGAACTTCGAGACTTTGGCGAAGTTATCGAGTGAACGGTAGATTCCAGCAAGTGAATCAGGGACTGTATCTATGAAGCAGGATGAAAGCTGATGAATAGGCTTGCGGGCATTGGCAAGGGTAGGCGTCGCCATTGTCACTTCCATTCTCGAAAGCATATCGTAGAAAGCTCTCACCCACTTCATGCGGTCCTTTTTCTCAGGCATAGCCAGATGGAGAGCAATTCCAAGAAACATTTCCTGAGGTGTCTCAAGAGGTTCATGAGAATGGGAATGTATCACATAGCGGCGAAGCAGCAGATCCAGACCGGAATATGTGAAAAGCTTATTTCTGTCCTTATCAATGAAGGAAGCAGCTTCATCCAGTTCAGATGGACTATATGTCTGAAGAATATATGCGCCATATAGGCCTTCATCGGTAAGGTACTTCACCTTCTCAGAAAACGTTCTGATTCCTCTGTTGCGGAGTGTCACAGCAAGTCTTGTCTGGAATGAGAAGAACAGGAAGCGGGCAGCTATGAACTCCCATTTCGGAGACTCAGCACTTGTCAGCTCAACCGCGGCCCTGACCAGAGCCTGTGCTTCTTCTTCCTCTCCCATGCCTGAACGGGAGAACGAGATATACTTATCTGCGAGAGTAGAAAGAGAGTATCTGCTATCAGGGAAATCTCTCTGTATCTCTGCCAGCACAGATTCGATTGAAGGATCAGAGAAATGCTCCAGAATGCGAATCCTCTCTTTTCTCAGCTCAGTTCTCCTGCTGCGGAAAAGGATATAATTCCTGGCTGCATCGAACTCTCCTGCTGCCATCAGCGTCTTCTCTACAATATCCTGTATATCTTCTACACCCCACTCTCTGTCAGGTCCTAAAGAGGCGGCGACGCTCTGTGCAAGCGTGGAGGGCAAAGTCTCAGGATACGGAGAAGATGTGCTCTTCAGCGATTTCCTGATTGCTTCTTCGATCTTTGTAATATCGAAAGGCTCTCTTCTGCCATCCCGTTTGATTATCTCCATAGCTTCTCCTAACGCAATAGTCCTCTAATGATAATCATTCTCATTAAGTAAGTCTATAATGAATCCATCAAAACCTTTTTGCTATAATCAGCATATGGATAGAAGCGAACTCAGGAGAATCCTTCTGAAGAGAATCAAAACCTTCAAAGGAAAGAAAGAAGAATCGGAGAAGATAGTAAAGCTGATACTAGCCTCTACCGAATGGAAGGAAGCAGAGACAATACTTGCTTACTCTCCGCTCTCCTCCGAAGTCGATATCTCACCTCTTCTTTCCGACAGAAGAATACTTCTTCCATATATAGAAAATGGAGAGATGGAGTTTGCCTATCCGAGGAATCTTAAAGCCTCAGGGCTGGGCTTCATGGAACCAGAACACTGCAAAGCCGAATATAGGAAAGCCTTGATGATAATCCCCATGTTAGGTTTCAATGGCCTTTACCGCTTAGGCCGTGGCGGTGGTTATTATGACAGGTACATACATGAGAACAGAGATCGGCTGACACTCTGGGGAGTTGCCTTCTCTGTATCAGATTGCCCGGATTTAATACCGGAACCACATGATGAAAGACTGGACAGGATTATCAGTATTGAGGATGGAAATCCTGACTCTCTAGCATGGAGAGAAACGAAGTGACACGCTCATCTCTATCATGCGCAAGCAATGAACGGCGGAAATCTGGATCATGAACCCATGTAAGAAGCGAAGAGACAGCTTTCAGATAATCGGAATCCCTGTTCTGTGAAGAAGCAATGACAAAAATAAGGCAGACAGGATCGGGGTACCTGTCATCGAAGATAATGCCTTCTCTTGAATAACCAAGGGCAATGACAGGCTTATCGATATGAGGCAGACGCCCATGGGCTATTGCAACACCATGGCCGATTCCAGTAGATTGCTGTCTCTCCCTTCTATGAACTGCCCTGACAAACCTTTCTTTATCAGGGAGTTCTGAGAAAATAGAGCATTTTGAGATGATTTCATCTATTGCGTCGTACTTGTCTTCCGACCCGACGACGCACAGAACTCTTCGCAGACTCTCCCTCACATCTTCTCCTAACAATAAATCCCATAACATGGGGTTATAAACGATATAATTGATGGGACTGAGGACGACATATCTTCTAAGCCTAGAGCTTCATCAGGAGTCTGTCCCAGTTCCCTTTCAATCCCTATTGGT
>CALXLB010000083.1 GCA_944389085.1 uncultured Spirochaetaceae bacterium | reverse complement strand
TTTTGAACTATGCCACATAACTTTCAGTTTGCAGTATTATAAAGCGAGGAGGAAGATTAACTCCCTGCTTGTGCAGGTTAAACTTCTGAATTGAACTCTGTTTACCCATTCCCGCGTTCGCGCGGGTACTCGACGAATCACTTTGAATCGTCAGGTAGACCACCGGCAGACTGAGGTTGTTTTGAAAGTTCAAACTTTCGAGGTGGCCTCCACTTTTATGTGGTGATGACTAGTGGATTTAAAGAGAGAATATTGAAGATATTTATGGCTTTGAAGTTATTTTCTGAGGTATTCTTTATGCCATTTTCACAACTCAGTACAGATATTTCATATATGAAGGTGTAATCGAGGATTTGTCTTCCTTTCTTTGTAGGTCAGGGGACTGGAATACCCATAATCAGGAATGTCTTCAATAAGGCCGGATTGTGGCAGCTTACACTTCCTGAGGAGCCTCGAAGTAAGTAGGTTCGTTGCATCAAATTAATGTGCCCTGGCTTTGAACCAGGGCACTATTACAATGATGATTATGACAACTGTTTATCAGTTGGCTGGGAAGCCGAACTCTGCAGCAGTGTATTCAGCCATCAGATTCTCAAGTGCTGTGAGTTCGTTTTCTGCTGAATATACACCATTGCCGAATACGATGTAACCCATTCCGTCATCAGCTTCTGGCCATTCGACTGGCAGGGTTTCGCAGTTAGGATCACCTGTTGCTATGAAGCTGCACCATGCATCGCACATGATATCTGCAAGTTCATAATCATAGTGTGTCCAATCTCTTGAAGCAGGGAAGCCTTCTTTGATGGAATCGAAAGTATACCAGAGCTCTGAGGAATGCCATGCCCACTGCTCTGCTGCTGAACGAGGTGTTCCGATATCCGTGATTCTTTCCGGTGTGAAATGTGTGAAAAGATAGCTGTAGTTCTTTGAAGAACCATTTGTTCTTTCATTCATCATAGCACCGTAAAGTCTGTTTACCATGAGGTTTCTGGATACATTGTTTCCAATACCGAATGTTCCCAGCTGGCGTGCTGTTGACTGTGCTGAAATATCTGTAACCTTTACAAGGTTTTCAAAATCATACTTGTCATAGAGGTCGCCAAGTTCATTCTTGAAATTTGCATAGAATGATTCTGCAGTAGGACTTGTCGGGTATCCGCCTTCTCCGAGGTTTGTTCCGGAGAGAATCGAGATATTATCAAAAGCTCCATCCAGAATAGCTTCATGATTGTCAGCATAAACGACATATTTACCATCCTGATTCATGCCGCTTGGATAATTTGCGCTGTTGGCATCCATGAGAGCTTCAGCCGGAAGTGCTCTGAGTTCCTCAAGTGTTGTATTCGGGTCAAGTCCGAGATCTGCAAGATAAGCCTGTCCTTTTGCTTCTGCATCTTCCTGTGATGGGTAAGACTGGACAAATTTGAGTCCGCTCTGGAGAATGAGCTTATTCACAGGGACATTGAGTTCAGGAGACATTGCCATCGCCATGGACTTTGTTGTTCCACCAGACTGGCCGCCAGCTGTAATGTTGGTCGGATCTCCACCGAAAGCCTCAATATTGTCTGCAATCCAGTCGAGAGCTTTAATCTGGTCCATGAGACCATAGTTACCGCTCTGTCCCTGTTCTTCTGTAAGCTGAGGGAGAGCAAGATAACCGAAAGCACCAAGTCTCTGTCCGACAGAAACAACAACTATGCCGCGTTCTGCCATGCTGTATCCATTGGCTTCAGGTTCGAAATTGTAACAGCTTGTAAGTCCGCCGCCATGGAACCATACAAAAACAGGTTTACCGCCTTCAGCAATGTTCTCATCAGTAGTGTATACATTTATATAGAGACAATCTTCTGACATTGCAGGAACACCATCGAAGTAGAAATCCTGATCATAAGGCTGTGCTGTTGCGCCACCGAGAACCTGCATAGGGATATCTGCATATTCATCACAGACCAGGACATCTGTCCATGGTTCAGGATCTACCGGGGCAGCCCATCTCAGTTCACCAACAGGTGGAGCTGCATAAGGGATGCTTCTGAATTCGACCACGTTAGGTCTGTCGGCTTCCGGATGAATACCTTGTACCGGTCCGAACTGAGTGTTGACGACCGGTCCGTCAGCTGCCATCAGCAGTGCTGAAGATACGAGCAGGAACAGCAATAGAGAAAGTACTTTCTTCATGGGGGATAACCTTCCTTTTTTTTCAGATTTTGTTTACTTCCTACATTCAAGAGTTAGGAACTAAACCAGTTTACACAAATGAAGATTACATGAAGATTGTGTGAAGAAACATGAAGTCCTAAACCGATTAAACAAATATTTTCTTGTATTTTAAAACATTATATAAATCAGTTTACTAAAACTTTTTACATATTTTTAGCTGAATTACTTTCAGCTTGTTAAGTAGTTTTCCTGTTCTATTATTTTTTACGCATGTAAGTTTATCCTTTGTATAATTTCTGTTTTTGAGGATTACTTTGATATTTTCTGCACTATCAGCAGGGTACAGAAGTTCTTTAAATTTCTTGCATATCGTGGGAATGCAACTTTGTAAAAATACTTTCGTCTTTGTCATTTTGTCCGCTTTTCTTTCATGCGTTCAGTCAGAAGGTAGAGCATTGTTGCCGCTTATTCTGTGAAAACAGTCAGTGGTGGATAGCAATACAAGTCGTTTATAATATCTTTATGAGTGATATTACCCGAAAAGCCATAGCGGATGCTTTGAAGAGATTGCTTTCAGAAAAACCGTTGTCCAGAGTGACGGTCATGGATATTGCTGCTGAGTGCGGTATAAGCCGCATGACATTCTATTATCATTTCAGGGATATCTATGATCTTGTGGGCTGGATAGTCTCTTATGATATCACATCCATTCTTTCAGGCCGGCAGACTCATGATACGTGGCAGGAAGGTTTTCTTTCTGTATTCCAAGCTGTAGAAAAGAATCATGTTTTTGTCTTCAATGTCTACAATTCAATGAGCAGAGAACAGATGGAAAGGAGTCTTACCGGCCCTGTGACGGAACTTCTGCTTTCCGTTCTGAAAGAAACTGAAGGGCGGAAGAAGCTCAGTGATGATGAGATGATGTTCATTGCTTCTTTCTATTCATATGCATTCATCGGTGTGATGCTTGACTGGATAGGGGAAGGCATGCGTGAAAAGCCTGAGCTTATGATCAGACGCATTGAGTGCATCATGTCTGGAAGCTTTGAGAATGCTGTAGAACGTTTTTCATCCTTACAGTAGTCGCGTTCTGCAAGATTTCCTTACACCCCTGATTATCTGTAAATACAATAATCTGCGCCGCTTCTGTATTTTCATGACAGGAGGCGTATATGTATCACTCAAGTGGAAATTATGAGGCTTTTGTCAGACCTAGAAAGCCTGAGGGTGCAGATAAGAAGTCTGCATATATCATCGGATCAGGATTAGCTGCCTTGTCTGCGGCTGCATATCTCGTCCGGGATGCCTACGTTGATGGATGCAGGGTCCATATAATCGAGAAGGATCCTGTTCTAGGCGGTGCCTGTGATGGCTGGAACTACGAAGGACTGGGTTATGTCATGCGTGGCGGACGTGAGATGGATAATCATTTTGAATGCATGTGGGATCTCTATCACTCAATTCCATCGATCGAGAATGAGGGGATGAGTGTACTTGATGAGTATTATTATCTGAATAAAGATGATCCTAATTACTCGCTGATGAGAGCGACGATGAACAGAGGTGAAGATGGCAGAACAGACAGAAAGTTCGCACTCTCCGATAAGGCTCAACTCGAGATTATGAAGCTTTTCTTTACACCTGATGAGAAGCTTTATGACAAAACTATTGAGGATGTGTTTTCTGATGAAGTTCTCAATAGTAATTTCTGGCTTTACTGGAGAACGATGTTTGCTTTTGAAAACTGGCACTCTGCCCTTGAGATGAAAATTTATATCAGAAGATATATTCATCATGTAGAGGGTCTCCCTGATTTCTCAGCACTTCGTTTCACTAAATACAATCAGTATGAATCAATGATTCTGCCGTTGCAGAAGTATCTGGAAAGCTATGGTGTTGATATAATCACAGAGACAAAAGTGACTGATGTAAGATTCAGGATTGCAGATGGCCTGAAGCATGCTTCTTCAATAACTGTGAAGGATAGAGAAGGAGAACGTGTGATAACACTTTCCGATGATGACCTTCTCTTTATCACTCCGGGTGGGTGTGTTGAGAACAGTACTCTCGGAAGCCAGAATGAGAAGGCTGAATACCGGCCAGAACTGAAAGCAGGTGGTGGCTGGGACCTTTGGAAACGTATTGCCTCTCAGTCTGATGATTTCGGACATCCTGAGAAGTTCTGTTCAGACCCGGCAAAGACAACCTGGATGAGTGCGACTGTGACACTTTCGGATGATAGAATTGTTCCTTATATAGAGAAGATTACAAAACGCAATCCATATTCAGGAAAAGTCGTAACAGGAGGGATTGTAACGGCAAAGGACTCCTCCTGGCTTCTGAGCTGGACATTCAACAGACAGCCGCAGTTCAGGGCACAGAAGAAGAATGAACTTGTTGGCTGGATTTATGGTCTTTTCCCCTTTGTAGAAGGGGACTATGTCAGGAAACCGATGTGTGAATGCACAGGTAAGGAGATTGCGATGGAATGGCTCTACCATATAGGAGTACCGGAATCAGAGATACCGGAACTGGCAGAGAGCAGCTGCAATACCATCCCTTGCATGATGCCTTATATCACGGCATTCTTCATGCCGCGGACCTTGGGAGACAGACCATATGTAGTTCCTGAAGGAGCTGTCAATTTTGCTTTTATCGGTCAGTTTGCAGAAACAGAGCGCGATACGATATTCACAACCGAATATTCGATAAGGACGGCTATGGAAGCTGTATATACATTGATGAATGTCGATAAAGGTGTCCCTGAGGTATGGGCAAGTGCCTTCGATGTCAGAGATCTTGTACATGCCTCTGTTGCGCTTCGCGATGGGGCTAAGCTGACGGATATGGACCTTGGCCTTAAGGAGAAACTTGTGATGAAGGAAGGTTTGAAACGTATAGAGGGTACGGATATCGAGAAGCTTCTTAAGGCATACGGTGCTATCTGAAAGCTGTCTGCAGAGTCTGTTCTCCCTTCAGGCTCTGCAGCTTTTACTTATTTGCTGAATCCAGTACTTTCTGATATGGCATCAGCATTCCTTTGGTCATTAGTCCCTTCTTCTTTGATGCCCCAGGCATGGAAAGCAGAAGTCCGATAAATTTCATCATCAGTATTTTCTTCCTGTGCTTCTGCGGAAAGTCATCATAGAAGCCTTGGGCTTTGTAGAATCTGTGATCGGCTTTCATCAGTCCCCGCATCTCGAAAATCAGGTCTCGGAAGATTTTGCTTCCACCGACACCGAAGAAGTTCTTAGGTTCTTCGATGCTGTTCTTCAGTGCATAGCAGAGACTATCTGCAGTATTCTTCAGGGATTGAGGTGTAGTATTGTTTTCATCTGTGGCTATCCCTGAAAGGAAATTGCCGCCGACGGAAGCACGAGCCTCAATCAGATCCTGCAGATTCCTCTCACTGCTTAAATTGCCAGCAACAATGTATGCGGTCGGCCTGCCTGATGTCACTGTTCTATGTCCATTGCAGAACTGCCTGTCGTCATAGCACTTCATAGATGAATGGGTGAAATGATTGCTGATTCTGAAAGCATAGACGATGCTGTCAGCATTCTGGATCTGTGAGCGCAGATAATCATCAAATTTGTCTTTATGGATGCACTTCCCATTTATAGCACAGGAGAAACAGCCGAGACATCCACCTGAGAATGGATATTCCCTGATGTTATAAACAGTGCTCTCAAAACACAGAGCATTCCTGAAATCCGCAATCATGTTAAGCAATGGAATATCATTTCTGTCTGCGTTGGTGACGATTGAGATCCTGAACTCTGATGATTTTTCTTCTTTTGGGATACACTCTGAATATGGTTTTATTTCAGTATCATTGGATGGTGTGTCTCTTGTTTCAGAAATACTTTCTTCTATTCTGAATTCTGTCATCTTCCACCAGTCAAGAAGTTCCTTTCGCCCTTTTTCCAATAGCAGGTCTTCCATATCCGCTGATAATCCTGGAAGGACTTTCATACCGAGATCAAGCATGTTCTCCTTCAGGAATCTATGAGCCGTGATATCGTAAAAATGCTTGCTTGTGGAAAATTGTGTTGCCCATTTGTTTCTGGTATCGACTCCTGATTCCTTCAGAATCTCGATGAAGCGATGCATTTGATAGGGAACAAGGAAAGTATAGACGGGGTAGGAGAAGACAAGAAGATCAGACTCAGCAATCATTGCTTCTGCTTCTGCCATATCTTTTTCCAGCATTCTCAGCTTAGGTCCGATATTAAGATAGGAAAAATCATGCTCTGAGAGGATTTTTTCCAGATACAGCATGCTCTGCAGCGTGATTGAATTTGTACCTTTAGGACTGCCATTGATTACAAGTACATTCATACGAAGAGAATAGATGTTCCATCCACTTGTCGTCAATGAAGATGATGACAACAGGTTATAGTGGATGGAAAATCAGTTTAGAATCTCATAGATGTGGTGAGAAATAATCAGATTTCCTGTCAGACACAGCTTCCATCATAGAGATATCTTTTTATCTTCAGTGTAGGAGTTCTTTCGAATGGTATTGTCTGCTCTTTGATATTAGTCAGCTTGGAGAAAGACGCTACTCTTGAATTCACTTCTTTTCTTAGCTGCTGAAGATAGTCCGTGGCAATTTCCTTCATTTGCTCAATAGGCAGATTGAATTTCTCCTGCATCTTGTCCAGATTGAGACGCACAAGAGCAACGAGGCCTCCATTCCCAGGAATGACAAGAGACTCATCGACATATTCCTCGTTGTTGATGATCGATTCAATAGCCTCGGGATAGATATTCTCCCCGCCAGGACCGAGAATCATGGTCTTCACTCTTCCCTTGATAGCCAGCTGTCCCTTTTCATCTATGTATCCCAGATCCCCAGTTCTGAAATAGCCATCTGCAGTGAATACTTCGGCATCCAGATCCGGCCTTTTGAAATATCCTTTCATGACATTTGGCCCTTTTACCGCAACCTCTCCAGTTCCGTCTTCATTTGTATTCAGAAGAATGACATCGTCATCGCTGACAATTCTGCCGATGAATCCGGATTTCTGGTATTTGTATTCTGGTTTACAGCCAGCAATGAGCGGACTGGTCTCTGTAAGACCATAGCCGATGGAATATGGGAAGCGGACATTGTGGAGGAATGTCTCGGTTTCCTTGTCCAATGGAGCACCTCCGATTCCGAAGAAGATGAGCCTCCCTCCGAATTTTTTTTTCAGCATGTGGCCGATGAGGCGATAAACAAGTGGCCGTGTTATCGGGTTGGCAATCAGTGCGGATACAGTCTTATTGTCATTGATAATCGGAAGGATAGCAGATTTATATACCTTCTCAATCAGTACAGGCACAGAGAACATTATATGAGGTCTGATCTCTTTCAGTGCTGCCATGATGATTGAAGGTGCAGGCTGTTTCCCGAGGAATGTTATCTCAAGTCCCATCATCAAAGGAACGAGCTGGCCGAGTGTGAATTCATAGACATGGGACAAGGGCAGAATCGAGAGTGCTTTCATTCCGGATCTCAGATTGACATACTGATCTGTCGCCAGATCTGCACAGCGGAGTATATTCAGATGTGTAAGCATGACGCCTTTTGTAGCCCCTGTGGTACCAGATGTATATATAATCGAGGCAAGATCTGTTTCCATTGGACGTCTTCTGTGTATCTCTTCTTTGTCAACAGCCGTGTTTGTTATGATTGTTCCAGAGTTCTCTGAGGACTGTACTATGACTGATGAAGGCTCAAGCCTGAAGAGAGGAATACCTTCCATGTCTTGGATTTTATGTATGTACTTCTTATCAGCTGCTATTGCCTTTACTTCGCAGTTTGAGAGGATTGTTTTTATATCGCTATCTGAAAAGCCAGGAAGGATGGGGACAGCAATCGCTCCGATTGAGACAATGCCAAAATACATAAGCATCCAAGATGGAGAACTATCTCCGATGATGGCAATCTTGTCCTCTTTTCTGATACCAGCTGTGATGAGATATGATGAGATTGCCTCTGAATATTCTTTCAGCTGATTATAAGTAATGGAAGTATTAGTATTGAATACTTTATAGCAGATTTTATCCCCATATCTTGATGATGCTGCATCAAGCAGATCTGGAAATGTATAGCCGGGCACGGTTTTCATCTGCAGACCATCTTTCCTGATGGTATTCCTGCATTTTTCAAGCGTTATCATGTTTGTTTTTCTGTTTTTCATAATTCCCTTCTTTTTTTGTAATTTAAGCTTCAGATCTGAGCCAGGCAATTGTATCAGCAATGGTCAGGTCCATAGCTCTCGGTCTGTATCCAAGCTCCATGGTGGCTTTCATATGTGAGAAATGTCCGTTTCCCTTTATTGTGCTGAGTGCATAGCTGGTATACAGAGGACGTGTATGTGTTATCCTGGCAATCAGGCTGAAAATCGGTACGAAGCATTTTGCCAGCCATATAGGAACACAGATTTTCTTCTTGCCGCCAGTCGCTTTCCGTACGTTTTCAATCAGGTCCTTGATGGCAACATATTTATTGGAAAGAATATAGCATTCCCCTGAACGTCCTTTTTCCAGAGCTTCGAGACATCCGGCAGCCACGTCACGTACGTCAACGAAATCATATCCGCCCTCTACAGCTGCAGGCAGTTTGCCAGAGATATACATCTTCATCAGCTGTACCATATGGTTATGCCCGTTGTCATATGGTCCTATGATGCCTGACGGATGAACTATGACAGCATCCAGATAGCCAAGTCTGCATGTCTCGATAACCGCTTCAGTTGCTTCCGCTTTTGTTTTTGCATACAGCCCATTGACCTCTTCACTGTCGAAAGACGAGACTTCGGAGATTACCCTGTTCTGAAGTTCCGGAATCGCATGTACAGAACTTACATAGAGCAATCTGGTCACATTGTGCTCTATGCATTTTTCGATTATGTTCTCTGTTCCTCTGACATTGACGTCATATAGTCTTTCATAATCATTTTCAGCGATGCTGACCAGGCCTGCTGTATGTATCACGTAGACGTTATATCCTTCAGTGTTGGCGAATATTTCCTCAAGAGTTTCCGCCTTTGTGACATCTCCTCTGTAGTATTCGGCTTTTTGCGGGAATTCAGCTTTCTCGGATGGAAGGATCAGACCTCTGATGACACAGTTATCATCGGTGAGCATTCTGATGATTGTACTTCCAAGGTGTCCTGCTGCTCCTGTGACAATATATAAATTCTTCATAGGTTTCCTCCTCTGAAGGAAATCTACCAAGAATCAATGGAGAGGGGGTAAATGGCAGAGACGAATTTGTTTACCTTGAGTTTACTTTGGACTTCTTCAGCTTTCCAGAAATTACAGCTTCCAGAGAAGCATCAGAGGCAAGTCTTTTTCTCTCAGATTATCAGCATACAGCCATCATCCGAAGATGATGACATGTATGCATTGCTGTTCATTTCTTTTTTATGATAAGCGGAAATTCTGCAGAATTCTCTCCCGTGTTCTTTTCATAGGTGAAAGCAGAAGAGGAGAGCGCATTATTCATTTCGCTCATCGCATCGTCCCAGCTGTATCCGCTGCTGATTTCATAGATGCTGACCTGAGAAGCTGGCAGATTCTCACCGATTGTGGAAATTTTCGTCTTTCCCTGCCAGCAGCATGAGATGATGTCAGCTTTCTCGTTGAGTCCAGTGATTATGCCGCCTTTTTCACCGCTCTGGACACTTCCAGTGAAGTAGCAGCCTGTCATTTCATGGAATCTGTTGATACCTGTAATGCCTCCTCCAGTACTGTTGCATTTTATTGTTCCTGAGGCATAACAGCCTTCTACAGGTCCCATGCTTATACCAGCAATTCCTCCTGCTATTGTGTTGCTTGAGACATTGCCAGAGAATGAAGAACCGTAGACAGAGGCTGCGAAATTGTAGCCTACAACACCACCTGTTTCTTCTTTCCCTGTGATGTTGCCTGCCGATGTGCAGTTCTCGATTACAGATTCCTGGGAATTCAGGCCGGCTATTCCTCCGATATACCAGTCATTATCTTCAATTGTTCCACTGAATACACAGGAGGATATCATGCTGCTGAGATCGTTGCATCCGGCGATGCCTCCTGCATAGTAACCATCAGCGATTGTCCCTGAAAAAACGGTTGAGATTATTCTGGCATTATTTGTATTGAGCCCTGTTATTCCTCCAATGGCATATTCTCCTGCAATCGTTCCGGAAGCCTGACAGCTCTCGATGGTACCGTAATTGACACCAGAGATGCCTCCGACATCGCCATTGCCTTTTGCAGTGATTATTGCACTGCAGTTTATGATTGTCCCGCGATTGTAACCTGCAATGCCGCCTGAGGCGATTCCTGATTCCTCAACCGATCCTGAGACATGGCAGTTTTCAATTCTTCCCTTGTTTTCTCCTGCTATTGTACCTGAAGAATCAGACCCTTTGATATGGCTGCTGGTAATAAGTAAGTTCTTCACATATCCGTTTGTCCCGATATAGCTGAAGAAGCCCTGATGTCCGGTATCTTCTGCAATATTAAGGCCCGTAATTGTATGATTATTGCCATCAAATATCGCTGAATATGGAGAGGCGGCAGAAGACACAGCTGTCCAGTCTTCAGTCAGTGTGATATCTGCAATGAGCATACAGGATGAGGCTGTACTTGCCCATTTTATAAGTCCGCTTTCATTGTATGTGATGAATGTTCCATTTGCAGAGATTGCGTAATCTTCCCACTTTGCAGTCAGCTTGACGTCATTCTCAACGGGTTGTGAGAAGTCAAAGGGGGTCTCTTTTCCGCTTTCAAACCAGCCGAGGAACCTGAATCTTGTACCATTGTATTCAAGAGTGACTGCAGGGGAATTTGCCGTCTCTCCTTCTATGGCTTTTATTGGTTCAGGAATAGGGCTGAGAACGGCGTCCGGATTCAGCGTTGCAGGAAGGTCGAAAGAAAATGTTATCGTTCTGGCTTCTTTCCAGATTGCATATAGGGTTATGCTGGAATTTATTGGAGTTGAGAAATCAAATAGGACACTGGTTGCAGTATCCATTGTCCATCCTGCAAATGCGTAGCCATCTTTTTCCGGTGAGGCAGGTTCGGGAACTCTTCCTCCTCTGGAAACTAGCTGGGGTGCAACAGCTGTTCCACCTTCAGCTTCGAATGTGACTTTATATACCCGATGCTTTGTCCATCCAGCATAGAGGATTGTGTCTTCTGTTATGACAGAGTTCGGATCATATGGCTTTGTTGCCGTCTTGTCGGAGTACCAGCCTTTGAAATTGTATCCGCTTCTATGAGGAACAGAGGGTCTGTAATCCCAGATCGGTTCGCCATCTGCAATCTCAACAGTGAATATGGAACCATCATTCCACTTTCCTCCATTAGCATCGAATATGACCTGATGCTTTTGCTCCGGAACTGGGTTTCCATCACAAGAAGCCATGAAAAATACCGTTAATGCTATGACAATAAGAATGAATATGTTCAAGTGGTTTTTATTCTGTATCATAAACAGATTATAAATCCATTTCTGAAACATCCAAGTACTGTTAATCGTGATAGGTCTGTATTTCCATGAATCAATCAGATAGGATGGTGATATGTATACTAATCCAGTTATTTATGGTGATTACTCAGATCCCGATCCAATCAGAGTCGGAGATGACTTCTATATGGTCGCTTCTTCCTTCACATATCTTCCAGGGGTTCCTATCCTGCACTCGAAAGATCTTGTACATTGGGAACTTATCAACTATGCGGTGAGAAGTCTGCCGTTTGAGAAGTACGATGTACCTTCTCATGGATCTGGAACATGGGCACCTGCCATCAGATATCATAATGGAGAGTTCTTTGTTTTCATTCCTCTGGTCGATGAAGGGATAATGGTTGCCCGTTCAAAGGACATAAGAGGGGAATTCTCTCTCAATATGCTTACCCATACAAAAGGCTGGATTGATCCCTGTCCGCTGTGGGATGACGATGGGAAAGCTTATATGGTCTTTGCCTTTGCATTCTCCAGAGTTGGTATAAAGCACAAGCTTGCCCTCATCGAGATTGACAGTGAATGCACACAAACTATAGGAGAGTATTCCATCATCTTCGACGGTTCGCTCATTGCTGATACCTCTGAAGGCCCGAAAGCCTATAAGAAAGATGGCTATTACTACATTCTCTTCCCATCTGGAGGAGTGAAGACCGGATGGCAGAGCTGTATCCGCAGCCGCAGTATCCATGGGCCTTATGAGTACAAACCCGTGATGCATCAAGGATGCTCCTCAATAGTCGGTGCTCATCAGGGTGGATGGGTGACTGCTCCTGATGGAAGTGACTGGTTCCTGCATTTTCAGGATGTAGGAGAACTTGGCCGTGTTATCCATCTCCAGCCGATGAGATTTACTGATGACGCCTGGCCTGTTATCGGGGTGGACAGAGATGGTGATGGGATAGGGGAACCTGTTCACTTCTGGAATGAACCTGTAAAAGATAGTTCCTGTGATTATTCGCTGAGGACTTCTGATGAATTCGATAGTGATGAACTGGCTCTCCAGTGGCAGTGGCAGGCTAACCCTGATAATACAAACTACTCTCTGACAGAGCGGAAGGGTTATCTCAGACTTTTCTGTAAGCGCAATGCAAAGAGGGAGAATCTTCTCTGGTATGCTCCCAATGCTCTTACTGAGATTCCCCAGAGTGATTCATTCACGATGGATGCGCTTCTGGAACTCGATGGGAAAGAAGATGGAGATTTCGGCGGTATCGGGATAATAGGACATCGATATGGATACATCGGACTCTATTTTGAGGATGGAAAATATAACATACGTGTCTACAAGGGGAATGTTTCCGGGATAACATATGAAGGCGAAGCAGAAGAGAGGCTTGTTTCTTCCATTCCTGTCCATGCAAATAGAATCTATCTCCGTGCAGACGTGAGAAAAGATAAGAATTATTTTCTTTCATACTCTCTTGATGGAGAGAAATATATTGTCATCAATCATATATTCACGCTTGAAACTGCAACATGGACAGGGGCAAAGCCTATGCTCTGGGCTGCAAATAAGGAGAATAAAGAAAGCACGGGCTTTGCGGATTTTGATTACTTCAGACTGCAGTGAGGCTATATTGCAGATACTCTTGAAGATTTCCTGTATAGGCGAGTTTCAGAGCTTCTGTTTTCTGGAAGTCCCCTGGAAGTACGAGACATGTTCTTTTCCCCATCTGCAAAGCTCCGCTCCGTTTCAGAATGTCCGCTACGAACTGGGAACAGAAATAGCATGTCTCATTTCTGAAAGGGATGTGGAACAGAGCAAGACAAATCCCGAGGAAAGAATAGCGGTATGTCTCCCTGTTCTCTGAAAACCATCTTATGAGAGCACGTGCTGCAAGATATGTATTCTCTGAAACATCAATTGTGTAGAGCTGACAGTGGTATGGTTCTTTGCCTTTTTTCAATGACTTCTCAGGCTTTTCGATTCTGAATCCTTTAACGCTGAAGCTGTAGAATGTACTGGGATCTTCGGAGAGGGCGATGGAGGCGTGCGTATAATGGCTGTGGCTCATGAGGCTGATGATTCTAGAACCTCTGTCATTCATTCTGGCAAGCATTACCAGCAGTTTCTTCTTCATTTCAGTTTTTCCTGAAAAGAAGATTAATTGCCAGCTGTATATGGAATGTGAATGCAGCGAATCTGTTTGTTTACATTCCGTTCACTTTATAGGCAGTGTCACTGTGAATGTCGTACCTGTATCTTTCTCGCTTTCAGCTTTTATGGTTCCTCCGGAGAGTTCAACAATCCTCTTTGCGATTGCCATACCAAGCCCCAGGCCTGAAGCTGTACGGGAAGATCTGAAATAAGGATCGAATATATGGGAGAGTGTTTCCTCATCCATACCTTCTCCTGTATCCGATATTACTGCTTTTGCAAGATTCTTTTCCTTCGATACGGTTACGGAAATCTCACCGCCTTCCGGTGTGTATTTCACGGCATTGTCGAGAATGTTGATCCAGACATGCTGCAGCAGTTCTTTGTTTCCGTGAATCGTGCAGTCTGCAAATTCTCCTTCGAAGCTGATGCCTTTGTCCATCCAGCTTTGTGAGAGGATTATTGAACACTGCCGGATCTGTTCAGAAAGATCATAGTCTTCCGTATCTGTGATGATCTGCTGTGATGATAATCTGGAAAGGAGCAAGGTGCTGTTCGCAAGATTGGAAAGCCTTTCTGACTCATCTGCTATGATTTGCAGATATTCTCTTTCTTCCTCTTCAGGCAGTTTCTTTTCCAGAAGCAGGGAGGCAAAACCGTTTATGGAAGCAATCGGTGTGCGGAACTCATGGGAATAGCTGTTGATGAAGTCATTGCGAAGGATTTTCACACTTCCAAGCTCTGCGCACATTTTGTTGAAATCCTCGTAAATCGGTGCCATTGAATCGTTGGTTTTATAGCAAATCCGCACAGAATAATCACCATCGGCGACTTTGCGGATATTGTCTGAGAGTGTTGAGAGTTTCTTGTTTGTATGTATATAGGCTACTGTATTGATAGGAACCATGACGACAATGAAGATTATCAGGGTGCCCAATGCTTCATATCCGACAGCGGCGTATGTCGATTTTACGCCGAAGATATCGGTGACAAGCCATGTCATGAAAGTGAAAGAGGAGAGAGCGAGGGTGATGATAGCTATCGACTGGATAAGCAGCAGAGGCAGTACCCGTGTTTTTTCCTTGTTTTCATTCTTCCTCCTCATTGATTACCGCTTTGTAACCTAATCCCTTGATGGTTATGATGCTGAAACAATCGATTCCGGACAGCCTGTTCCTGATTCTGCTTATGTGGGTCTTGATTGTATCTTCCGCGCTATCGGAATCATAACCCCATACGGCTTCCATAAGTTCCTGTTTGGAGAAAATCCTTTCAGGATATGAGAGAAGCTTGAACAGGAGATTGAACTCTTTTTTTGGGAATTCGATATATTCAGAATCTGTGTAGACTGCATAGCGTTCAGAGTCTATTGTCACATTCTTGATGCGTATCTTGTTGCTTTCCTGGATATCTGCACGCCTCAGCAGAGCCTTGATTCTCCATATAAGTTCATCGCTGCTGAAGGGCTTGGTGATGTAATCATCGGTTCCAAGGCTGAAACCATGTTCTTTATCCTCTAGCGATTCCTTCGCAGTGAGGAAGAGGAATGGCATTTTATAGCCTTCTCGCCGCAGTGTCCTGAGAAGTTCGTAACCATCCATCACCGGCATCATGATATCTGCTACAACAAGGTCTATCCCGCCTTTATGGATGATGTCCAGCGCCTCTTTTCCATCAGAAGCAGTCTGAACTTTATACAGTCCTTCAAGTCTGGCAGCCGTCAGCAGCCTCATATTCCTTTCATCATCAACAATCAGTATCGTAGCCATATTATCCTTTCTTTAAGAATAGCACTCTAACAAGCGAGATGAGAATTGCAAGAGCAATGACCAGGAGAACTATGAATAGTATCAGTGTGATTGTATCTCGGAACAGAGCAGGCGTGGCAATGAAAAAAGCAATCAGAATCAACAATATGATTTCTGCAGTAATCATTGCGCATGTAATATACTTTAGAAAGCGTTTCCCCATATTTGGAGATTCTGCACCACGGAGGCTATCGGAAAGTAAAGATACTGCTGCAATATATTTACTTTCAGTTTACTTGTCATTCTATGCTAATCTTATTGATATGCCTGAATTGCCAGAAATCGAGACAATCACAAGAGTTCTTTCTCCCGAATTGGAAGGAAAAGAGATAGTTGATGCTGCTGTCATGACCAGCTCTGTCATAGCCCATCCATCACCGGAGCTTTTCATAAAGAGTCTTATTGGTGAGAGATTTGCTACAGCTGAGAGGAGAGGAAAGTTCCTGATACTCAATCTTTCTTCCTGCCGTCTTATTATTCATCTGAGAATGACTGGTTCTCTGGTAGTTGTTCCTTCTGCCTTTCCTGTGAGAAAGCATACGCATCTGGTCTTGAAGCTCTCAGATGGGAATGAGCTGCGATTCAGGGACGTGCGCCGTTTCGGCAGATTATGGCTGATGCAGAATGGAGAGAATGACAGCTGGAGTGGTATCAGCCGGTTAGGGCCTGAGCCATTTGGTGATGAGTTCTCACCCTCATATCTTTCACTCCGCTGCTCAAAAAGCAATAGAGCTATAAAAGAAGTCCTGATGAATCAGAGCATAGTGGCTGGAATAGGTAATATATATTCTGATGAGATTCTCTTCTCGTCATGTATCAATCCATTGCGCAAAGCATCAAGTTTAAACATGGAGGAGTGGGAAAGACTTGTTGCCACAATAAAAGAAAGGCTTCTGTTCTTCATAGAGAAAAATGGAATTTCTCTGGAAGATTATCAGAAGAGTGAAGGACTGGAGTATCGTAATACACCATATCTCCAGGTCTATGGAAAAGCTGATGAGCCATGTCCTGTATGCGGTACAAAGCTCAGCAGATGTGTTATCGGCGGCAGAAGTTCTGTGTTCTGTCCTCACTGTCAGAAGTAGCATGATTACTGGTAAGGAAATATATGAAAAACTGCTTGAAAGGTACGGGAATCCTCCATGGTGGTCTTCCGATCCATACATAGTCATCGTACAGTCTGTGCTTGTACACAGAATACGCAATGGAGACGTGTTGAGAGTGTGACAACAGCTTTCGGGGATAGGCTTACCCCAGAGGCTGTTGTTGATATGAGCGAGGAAGAACTGGAAGTTCTTAAAAGCCTTGCGGTTGCTCAAAGAGAAAAGCGAGGACTATCAAGGCTCTTACATCTTGGTGGATCGCCAGAAAAGCTCATCAGTTGAAGAAGCTGAAAATGAATTGATGGCAATTTCTGGTGTTGGGAAAGAAACTTGCAGTGTCATTCTTGTCTATGCTTTGTACTATCCCATGATAATCGTCGATGCAGATACGCGGCGTTTTCTTTCCCGCCTTGGATTTGTCTTTCATTTGGATGATGAAATCAGAGGGTATTTCTCTTCATCTCTTCCGCTTGATACGTCAACAGCAGGAGCTCTGCATTGGCTTTTGCTTGAACACTCGATAGCCCAATGCAAGAAGAAGCCTGAATGTGATGGTTGCACCTTCTTTTCCGTCTGTCAGAGAAAAACACAGGAATAATATTGACACGGTGTCAGATTAGTATTATTTTATTGACAACATGTCAGAAAAGAGGTGCTTATGCCAAGAGCAGCCAGAGATGTTGTCGAGAAGCGGCCAGTAGAGATTCTAGAAGGATGCCGGAAGCTTTACAAAGAGAAATCTTTCAGAGAGATTACGCTGAAGGATATCAGTGTGGAGACGAGTATTTCGCGTCCATCAATCTATAATTATTTCCAGACAAAGGAAGAGATTTTCCTTGCTCTTCTTGGAGATGAATACTGCAAGTGGTGTAAATCGCTCGAGAAGCTTCTTGCCGGTTCCTCGATGACAGTAGAGGAATTTGCAGAGAAACTGGCAGCTTCGTTAAAGCCGAGGGAAACACTTCTGAAAATCCTTTGCATGAATCTCTATGATATCGAAGAGAATAGCAGGGAAGAATGTCTTGTTGCCTTCAAGAAACAATACAACGCTTCTATTGAGCTGATTAAATCAGCATTGGAAAAGTTCTTTCCATCGCTTTCAGACGAGGAACGCATAGTATTCATCTATCAGTTCTATCCGTTCATGTATGGAATCTACCCATATGTACATCCCACTGACAAGCAGAAGGCGGCAATGAAAAAAGCTGGATTAACTATTTATAAAACAACAGTTTATGATATTGCAAAACGATTTGTCATCTCGCTTCTTTCCGGGATGACAGGAGGTGTGAAATGAAAAAGCTTGTAGCATATTTCTCAGCAAGCGGAGGGACAAAAGCAAAAGCAGAAGAACTTGCATCTGCTGTTTCAGCAGATCTTTTCGAGATCAAGCCTGAAGTTCCATATTCAGCTGCGGATCTCGACTGGAGAAACAAGGAAAGCAGGAGTTCTCTTGAAATGAAAGATGAGTCATCCCGTCCAAAGATTGCAGAAGACAATGTAGATACCACAATTTATGACAGAGTCTATATTGGATTCCCTATCTGGTGGGGTGTTGCTCCAAGGGTTATCAACACGTTTATTGAGAGCCATGATTTATCAGGTAAGGAGATAGTCATCTTTGCCACATCCGGCGGAAGCGGCATCCAGTATGCTCTCGATGATATAAAGAGGAAATATCCTGATCTGGATGTGATAGGAGGGAAACTCCTCAGGGACAGAGTTTCTTCTGATATCGTATGAGCCTTGCAATGAACCTCTATTACACTGGCAGAAATGGCAGTGCCAGGGCTTTTGCTATGGAGATGGAGGAGAACGGGGTAGCGGAAAGGATCAGAGCCGAAAAAGGAAATCTGAAGTATGAATACTTCATTCCTCTGAATGATCCCGAGACACTGCTTCTTGTCGATGTCTGGGAAAACCAGGAGGCTCTCGATGCTCATCATGCCTCTCTTCTGATGAAGGAAATCGTAAGATTGAGAGAGAAGTATGACCTTCATATGAGAGCAGAACGTTATGTCAGCGATGACAGCGGAAAAGATGATTCTGCGTTCATCAGGAAATAGATATGAGGATACTGGTTATTGAAAGCAGTCCGCATAAGCATGGCTCTTCGAATATGCTTGCTTCTGAGTTTATCAGAGGAGCGGAGAAGAAGGGGCATGCTGTGACAGTCTTCGATGCAGGGAGAAGCAATATCCATCCCTGTCTTGGCTGTGATAGATGCGGCATGAATGGAAGGTGCGTACAGCATGATGATATGGAGACGCTGGAGAAACTCATCCTATCGAACGATATGATGGTATTTGCCACTCCTCTCTATTACTATGGTTTTTCTTCTCAGCTGAAGCTGACAATAGACCGTTGGTACAGTTTCACGACACGTCTTTCTGCGAAACGTATGAAGACAGCTTTGATTGTAGCAGCCTGGGACAGCAATGACTGGACGATGGAGACTGTCCATGCTCATTACAAGACTTTGTGCCGTTATATGCATTTTGAGAATATGGGTGAGATTCTTGGACTTGGCTGTGGAAGTCCTTCAATGACTGAGAATTCTGAATTCATGAGAAAGGCTTACGAACTTGGGAGAAGTATATGAAAAAGATATTCTTGATTATTCTTGCTGTGCTTTTAACAGGTACGGCTTGTGCCTCCGGTAATAACAGTGAACTGGAAACATCTGATAATGCGGCGGTAATCTATTTCTCTGCGACAGGGAATACAGAGAGCGTCGCGACAGAACTGTCATCCATGCTTGGCATTCCTCTTTTTGAGATTGAGCCTGTTGAATCATATACAGCAGAAGATCTTGATTATAGAGACAGAAACTCGAGAACAACGCTTGAGAGCAATGATGCTTCTGCCCGTCCTGAAATAATGATGCTTGATGGAGTAGAGGATTATGAGATGATTTTCATTGGTTTCCCAATCTGGAATGGGGATATGCCGAAAGTGCTATACACTTTCTTCGATACATATGATTTCTCCGGGAAAATAATTGCACCATTCTGTACCAGTGGCAGTACTGGTATATCCAGAGCGGAGCGTAATATTGCGAATCTGGAAGAGAATGCAGAAGTACTTGGTGGAGAAAGAATAAATACCGGCCGCATTTCATCAGATCTTAAGTCATGGCTTGATGATATTGGAATCAGGTATTGAGGAGGAAGAAATGAAGTCAAAGGTTTATTTCACACGTAACCTCACACCGGAAAAAGTCGTGGAGGCATATAAGCTTCTTGGCATTGAGCTGAAAGGGAAAGTGGCTGTAAAGATTCATTCAGGTGAGAAGGGAAATCAGAACTATCTTCATCCTGAATTCTGGAAGCCTATGGTCGATTACATTCAAGGAACGATTGTCGAATGCAACACAGCCTACGGTGATGCCGCCGGTGGTGTACGGGACAACACAGCCTCACATTTGAAGCTTCTTGAAGAGCATGGCTGGACAAAGTATTTCAATGTTGACCTTATGGATGCTGAAGGCCCGGATGTTATTTGGCCGATTCCATGCGGTAAGATTCTCAAGGAAAATCATCTGGGAAAGAACATTATGAACTACGATTCGATGCTTGTCCTTGCTCATTTCAAAGGTCATCCGATGGGTGGGTATGGCGGAGCTCTGAAGCAGCTCTCCATTGGCTGTGCAAGCCGGGCAGGAAAAGCTCTTATTCACTCCGCAGGTGTTACAGATGACCGCTTTGAGACATGGCAGAAGCATGCAAGCAAAGTGGCATTCCCTGAGGCTATGGCAGATGCAGCCTGGAGCGTCGTAGATCATTTCAAAGGCCGGATTGCTTTCATAAACGTCATGAAGAATCTCTCTGTCGATTGTGATTGCTGTGTTGTTGCGGAAGATCCATGTATGAAGGATATAGGAATCCTCTCATCTCTCGATCCAGTAGCTATCGATCAGGCTTGTATCGATCTGGTGATGAATTCAGATGATCCGGGTAAAGAGCATTTCATGGAAAGGGTGAACAGCCGTAATGGCATTCATACCATCGAAGCATCTGTAGAGCTTGGTACAGGAAGCAGAGAATACGAACTCATTGAATTCTGAGTAATATTAAAACAGGAATAGAGGAGAGCAGTGATGAATTGTTCTCCTCTTTTTCTTTTCCATGCTAGTGTATTAGCAGAAAAGGAGATTTCAGATGTCGGATTGGTCAGATTTTTTCGATGAGATTATCATTGGTCGCGGATATGATTATTTTGAGAGAGGCAATGTTGGTCCGATACGGAAGACAAAGAATGGGTACAGGGCAACTGTACAAGGAACTTATCCTTACAAAGTATCTGTAGAAATGGATTCTGATGGTAATTTCATTGATGCAAGCTGTACTTGTCCCTATGCTGAAGGTGGAGATTATTGTAAACATGAAGCGGCTTTGCTTTTTGCCATAGATGATGACATTGATGGGGAAGAGTATGATATCGATAATGGATCGCTGGAGGAAATCGTCTCCTTAATGACCCGGGAGGATCTGGAGGAATTTATACTGTCTCTGGCTGAAGAAAACAAACTGATACGGGAAGAACTGCTTGCTTTTGAGAGCGATTTGTAGGAGATTTAGCCCCTGTTGTCCTTAACGCTTTTACTCTATATCATATATTTATATGATTAGATTTACCCCCCCCATATCACGCATCAAGGGTGCTAGATTAATTGGCTTGATGCTGCTTGTAGCAGTCGTTTGTGTTTTCTCATCATGTAAAGAGTACATACTCCTTCTACCTCCTCATTGTCATGGTGGAGAAGCAGGTTCTTCCGCTACTGTTGATGTTGAAGTGAATCTCCCTGAGGATTATACAGGCCCTGTGCCAGAGATGCCGAAGCTTATGCCGGATGCAAATAATATGATTCAGCGTCCGTCGCCTTCTGCAATGCCTGTAATCCCTGGTATGCTTTTCCAGGACATTTATGAGGATCCAGAGTGTACGATACCTGTCAGTTTCCCGGTTCCTTACTCTGAGAATCAGAAATACTATGCCAGATATGTTCCAGAAACACCTTCTGTAAGATTCCTGGCAGTTCTCTATCCTGGAAATACAGGGGAAGAAGTAACGTTGCCAGAAGGCTTTACAACTGCAGAAGATGCAGAGATTGATCCATCGAGTTATGATGCATCTGCAACTGGGTATAAATTTGTTGCTTGGTATAAAGATAGAAATTGTACAGAGGTTGCAACAACATTCAATGCAAAGCCAGGTGAAACAACTCTTTACGCTATGCTTGTTCAGTCAGAAGTAGAAATGACAGAAGGGCCTAATGGTGAGGAGATCCTTCCTGTTACATATGAAGCAAGCATAGTCGAAGATTCGGATGCTGTACGAGGATATGATATCTATTACAATGTTTCCGATATAGAGGAAGGAGATAAGTTCCTCTATATTACTGATAATATCAATGGTTTCCCGACTGAGATTAACGGAACTGCAATGCAAAGTAAGACTTTCACAGGAGATGTTGATATTAATGTAAGAAACATAGGAGACATGGCTTTCAGTAATACCGAATTTTTCCAGACAAAACAGAATTCGGACCTCGATATTGATATCAGTGTCATGTCTGTCGCTGGCAAAGGCGGAAATATAGGATTTGCGGCATTCTGGACTTGCAAAATCGGGCAGGAAGGAACACCGGGCAATATAGACATATCCATCGAGAATGATGGTATCGTTGATACAGATGGGCTTGGATTCACTGCACTTAGTATAAGATATGGAAATATGCAGGGTTCTATAAGGATGGATCTTGGAACCGTAAAAGAAGGCGGACTGAGGACTGTCTTCGGCTCAGGATGCACCGGTCCGACTTCTATATCCATTGAAATGGATAAAGCCATCGGCGAAATCTTTTCTTCAGGAGCCGTATTCCTGGAGGATTATGAATATAGCGGCGAGCCAGTTGATCC
>CALXLB010000082.1 GCA_944389085.1 uncultured Spirochaetaceae bacterium | reverse complement strand
GATGAGCGCCTGGTGGCCATAGCAGGGCGGAGACGCCCGTTCCCATCCCGAACACGGAAGTGCGACACCCTCGCGCCGATGGTACTGCATTATTGCGGGAGAGTAGGTCGCTGCCAGGTTTTTTTATGCCTTCGCATCCCTCTTTTCAGGGGATGATCATATGCTGGACAGCTTCGCAGCTGTCTTTTTTTGTATCTCTGCACGTATAATCCCTTGACAAAGTATCCGGGGGGGGAACATCGCCTTGAAATCTGTTTTTTATAGATTTGAGGAGATTTTATGTCTAAAAACTGTTTGTTCGTTGGAAAATACCTTATTTTCAGCGTATTTTTAATTCTGGCTTTTAGCCTATTCGTTTCTTGTGTAGAGCCGCCGATTGAAACAGGAGAAGGTTTTAATTTTGTAGGTACCTGGGAATCACAGAGTATCAGTTACAATTGGGATGGTAAGGAATACTCTGGTACGATTAGTCTTTCGGTCTCCTCCAATGGAATTATCTTTAGAACACCTCATGGTACATCTGCCATTCACAAATATAGTGGAACAGCACCGTATCTTACTGTCTTTGATCCATATCTTGAAGCAAATAATCCAGCTTCATCAATGCCTGTTGCCATCCTGATAAAGTCTGAAGATTCCTTCACGACTTCTGGCTTTTCATATTTTACAGCTTTGAGTCCACTTGGGGGTGAAAAGGAATTACGTTTTACTAGAACTGGTAAGCAGTATCAGGCATGGAGCGAAAGTGAGAATTTCCTTCAGACGAGTGGAGAGATGCTTTCTAATGCTATAGTTGGAGGCTGGTATGATTATTCAACTGCCAGCCTGTATGAAAATGCTGCTGTTTGTTATTTGAATTTCACTGCAGATGGTAAAGTTTCTATGCTTTTGCAGCAATATGGTACTGTTGCATATACGGGAACTTACACGCTTAATGATGATATGGTTCTGGAAATCAGTTTCCCTTCATTTCCTCTAGAGGGCTTCAGAAATGTTCATAATACTATTTCGCTTTCTGAAGATGGTAAGACTATAACAATAGGTGAAGGCACTGATTGGAGTGACTATATCTATGGTGTCGGTGGTATTTATTTTGAGAAAACTGATCGGACTTATGACTCCCCGGAAGAGCTGGATCTCAAAGCAAATCCTGCCTGGAATGCTGAGTCAGATTTCAAGTATGAGAAGACTTCCGGCGGATATCTGATTACAGACTTCAGAGGTGATCTGGATGCAACTGAAGTAAAGATCCCTGGTATTATTAAAGGGGAACCAGTTGTTGCCATTGCAGGCCTTGCTTTTTATGGTTTTGATGATCTTGTTTCTGTAACGATTCCATACACGATTTCTGGAACGTATGAAAACAATATTGAGGGTCAATCTAATACCACAAATCCGTTTAAAAGCTGTGTGAACCTCGAAACAATAATATTTGAAGATGGTATCAAGGAAATACCAAGTGGTTTCCTTGAACAAACAAATTATAGCAGCTTGGTTTTGCCCGATTCTGTTGAGATCATCAGGTCAGAATCCTTAGGTACGCTAACGTGCGATTCTTTTGAATTCCCTTCTGCTGTGAAATCAATTGATATGTATGCTATTGCTTTTCAATCTGTTGATGAAGTTGTCATACCAGCAACTGTGGAAGATATCTCTTTTCATGCAATATCTCTCAGCAATCGTGTTGGTTCGCCAATTTCGGTTAAGTTTGGTGGAACAAAACAGCAGTGGATTGATGCAGGGGGTGAGGATGCACTCAGTTATACTACGGATATGACGGTTGTTGTCACTTGCTCTGATGGTGTTTTTGAAGGTTAAGCGTTATATAGCCTCTCATCAATTGAGAGGCTTTTCGCTTTCTGTTATCTTCTCGTTATGAGAATAATCTTTGTTTGCCATGGGAATATATGCCGTTCACCAATGGCAGAGTTTGTATTTAAGTATCTTGTTTCAGAGAAAGGCATTGCAGATAACTTCGATATCTCTTCAGCTGGTGTGAGTTCTGAAGAAAGCGGTAATGATATCTATCCTCCAGCAAAGAGAGAACTGAAAAGCAGGGGAATTCCTTTTTCTTTTCACAGAGCTCATAGGATTACAGACAGTGAGTTCAATGAAAGCGATCTTGTCATAGCTCTGGACAGTTCGAACTATCGCAATCTGGTAAGAAGATTCGGTGATAATGATAAGATTCGCATGCTTCTTCCACGTGATGTAGAAGACCCGTGGTATACAGATGATTTCAAAACGGCTTTTGATGATATATATTCAGGCTGCTTGAAGCTTTTAGATGAGCTGGGCGTGGCCGAAAAGCGTTAAGCTTGCTATACTTATAAAGAGGAGATAAACAATGGATATTCGCTATTCAACAGGAAAAGAGCCTTTCAAGAGAATGAATACAGATGAACTCCGCGATGAGTTCCTTATTCAGAACATTTTCAATCCAGATGACGTTTCTGCAGTTTATTCACATGTAGATAGAATCGTGACTATGGGAGCAATGCCTGTAAAGGAGACAATCTCTATCGACAAGAACATTGACTGCTGGAAGAATTTCGGAGTCACATATCTTCTTGAGAGAAGAGAGCTTGGTGCTATCAACATCGGTGGAAAAGGCAAGGTCATTGCTGATGGAACAGAGTATGCGATGGAGCATTTCGATGGTCTTTACCTTCCTATGGGAACAAAGGAAGTGAAGTTCTCTTCTGATGATCCTGAGAATCCTGCTAAGTTCTATATGTGCACAACACCAGCACATCGTCCATATCCTGCAAAGCTTATTCCTCTCAAGGATGCTATCCATAAGCACCTTGGTTCACAGACTACATCCAATGAGAGAACTATCAATCAGTATATTCATCCTGATGTACTTGATACATGCCAGCTTTCAATGGGCCTTACCCATCTTGAGCCAGGTTCAGTATGGAACACAATGCCAGCTCATACACATGAGAGAAGAATGGAAGTCTATTTCTATTTTGAGATTCCAGAGGATAATGTAGTCTTCCACTTCATGGGAGAGCCATCGGAGACAAGACATATCATCATGCATAATGAAGAGGCTGTCATCAATCCAGCATGGTCTATCCACTCTGGCTGTGGTACATCCAACTATACATTCATCTGGGCAATGGCAGGAGAGAACCGTGCTTATGATGATCAGGATGTGCTCAAGACAGACAAAGATCTCAGATAAGCAGGATTTTTATTGAATATGGCCGCTCATTACGGGCGGCTTTTGTTTTTACTGTTGGTGTAACTCATGTAATTTGATATAAATATCCATCGGAGTGTATTTTATGGAAATAAGACTCAAGAATCTAAGACGTAACTACGGAGCACTTCATGCTGTAGATGACGTCTCACTTGTGATTCCTTCAAATACTGTATATGGGATTATCGGGAAATCCGGTGCTGGCAAGTCAACTCTTGTTCGTCTTGTCTCCATGCTGGAACGCCCTGATAACGGTGAAGTCTATTATGACGAGAAGAGAGTTGATAATCTTTCAAAGGCAGATCTGATTGAAGCCCGCCGTAAGATCGGTATGATTTTCCAGACTTTCAATCTCTTCTCATCTCGCAATGCAGAGCAGAATATTGCCTATCCTATGGAAATATGCCACATGGAGAAAGGCTATATAAAGAAACGCACAGAAGAGCTTCTCTCTCTTGTCGGACTTGAAGGACGTGGTAAAGCACCTATCTCTACGCTTTCTGGTGGGCAGAAGCAGCGTGTTGCTATTGCACGTGCACTGGCTATTAATCCATCTATTCTTTTCTGCGATGAGGCGACAAGTGCACTCGATCCGCAGACTACACGTGCAATCCTTGCTCTGATCAAGGAAATACAGAAGAAGATGAATCTCACTGTTGTGATGATTACCCATCAGATGGAAGTAGTACGCGATGCCTGCGACAGAGTTGCTGTTCTTGATTCTGGGCATATCGTTGAAGAAGGTCTCGTCTCTGATATCTTCTCCTCTCCGAAAAGCGATGTCACAAAAGACTTCCTTTCCTCTCTGACGAATGTTCAGGAGTCTATTGTCCGCTGGTCAAAGGATGGTGGGCATTATACATTGCGCTTCCGTGGCAACAGTACAGATGAACCGATTATCTCATCTGTATCCAAAGAAACCGGTGCCGTATTTAATATCCGTGCAGCTGGTGTACAGAATGTCAGTGGCGAAGAGATGGGTGTCATGATTACAGATATCGGGCCAGATGAAGCTGTTGCAGCAGCTGCAGTTTCCATGCTCAGAGATATGGGTGTGACTGTCGAAGAAGAGAAGAAGGAGGCTAGGTGATGGAAGCTTTTCTTGATGCAAGAATGTGGACACTTGTCGCAGAGTCTACATGGCAGACCATCGTTATGGTCTTCCTTTCTACGATTTTCTCCATGATTCTCGGTTTGCCGATTGGTGTTCTTCTGCATGTTACAAGTTCGGAAGAGCAGGGTGGAATTATTCCTCGTCCGGTTTTCTATAACGTGCTTTCTAGAATCGTGAATATACTCAGATCATTTCCGTTCATCATCCTGATGATTGTCCTCATGCCTCTTTCAAGGCTTATTATCGGAACAAGTATCGGAACAATGGCTACAGTTATTCCTCTTTCAATTGCGGCTGCACCATTCGTCGCAAGGGTAATCGAATCGGCTTTGAAAGAAGTGGATCCTGGTGTGGTACAGGCTGCGAAAGCCATGGGATCGACAAACTGGCAGATAATACTGAAGGTACTTATTCCTGAAGCCATGCCATCGCTTGTTTCAGGTGTGACGCTGACTATCATAAACCTCATCGGATACTCTGCTATGGCTGGTGCTATCGGCGGTGGTGGTCTTGGAGACCTGGCTATCCGCTACGGTTATCAGCGTTTCAGTCCGTCATACATGGTTTGTGCGGTTGTTGTGATAATCGTAATGGTTGAGCTTATACAGTTCATAGGGGACAGAATCAGTTCACGTCTGATAGCTAAGAGATAAGACGGAAGCTGTTAATGGGCCGTTATTCTTGTTTGAAGAATGACGGCTCTATTATTTTGCATGCTATTGATATGCGGATTGTAATATGAAAATGTATATTTCATGAAAAAGATTTAGAAAATTTTTTTATTTGTAACTATTTGTATTCTAAATAGTTAATTTTCATAAAAATCGAATTTAAATAAAAATTCCTTTCATCGAAGATAATTTTATTGCATATACTTGCAGTTTTATGCATAATGAAGCCATCAAAAGACAAGGAGGATAAGACATGTTTTCAAAAGCTATGTTCACTGCGATGATGTCCTCCATGATGATGCCCGTCAGGGCATGACACTTTCTTTTTCACCACATTATTACTTTCTGTAAATGGGTCCCTATGGACATGATTCTGAACGGTTATATCCGTATTTTCTGGAGATTGAATATATGAAAAAACTTTTTGCTGTAGCTCTCGCTATCGTCGCCCTCGCAGTTCCTGTTTTCGCAAATGGTGCACAGGAGTCAGACCCGAATGTAATCAAAGTAGGTGCAACTCCTGATCCTCATGCGGCTATCCTCAGCCAGATTGTGGATCAGCTTGCTGCTGAAGGTTACACACTCGAGATTGTGGAATTCACAGATTATGTAACGCCAAATGAAGCACTGGCAGCTGGAGAGCTCGATGCCAACTACTTCCAGCATCTTCCGTATCTTGAGTCAGCATGTGTGGAAAGAGGTTATGATCTTGTATCTGCTGGTGGTATCCACATTGAGCCGCTTGCTGTCTACAGCCAGAAGTATACTTCCCTTGACCAGATCCCTGATGGTGCTACATTCGGTATTCCTAATGATCCTACAAACGAGGGAAGAGCACTTCTTCTTCTTGAGAGTGCAGGTCTCCTGACTCTTGCTGACGACGCAGGCCTTGAAGCTGTTCCTGCTGATATCGTGGATAATCCTCATAATTTCAAGTTTGCAGAGATTGAAGCTGCTTCTCTTCCAAGAATTCTTCCCGATGTCGATGCTGCTGTAATCAATGGCAACTATGCAATTCCTGCAGGTCTTATCGCAACACGTGATGGACTCTATGTAGAAGGTGCTGAAAGCCCATATGTAAACGTAGTTGCTGTTCGCTCTGGTGATGAGAACAGCCCGAAGATTCAGGCTCTTGTTGAAGCTCTTAAGAGCGATACAGTCAAAGCATATGTTGCAGAGCGCTATCCTAATGGAGAAGTTGTTCTCGTAGACTGATCAGTGTTACCTGTTGATAAAGGAGCTGGGCCAATCTGTTAGCTCAGCTCCTTTTCGCATCAGAAGATCTGTGTATTGCGAAAGTCTATTGCCCGATGCTCTGCTTTAGGTTCTCGACTTCCGCGATTGTAAGCCCTGAGAACTTTGCAATCTTCTCAAGAGGAATGGAGCCATCGGCTAGCATATTGCGTGCAACTTCTTTTTTGTTTTCAGACTTTC
>CALXLB010000081.1 GCA_944389085.1 uncultured Spirochaetaceae bacterium | reverse complement strand
TTTTCTTTGAAAACAAGCTGAAAGTTTCGTTAGTGAATATTGCAACTTGATGATTGCCCTCCATTCTGATATTTTTTACATGAGAACACTTGGGGGTGTTCTGGTTTCGACTGGCTTTGCCATGCCGTAGACTGCGGATCAAGAGCTGACTTGTAAAACCGGCAACCTAAAATTAAATGCAAAGAAAGAAGACGAGTTCGTCTCTGACGAAGCATTTGCTCTTGCTGCTTAATCAGTTTTGAGCGGGAGGCACTGGGTTAAGTCCCTGATTCATTGCCTCCTTTACCGCAGGGGACTTGCCTTGATTCCTCTCACCGGGAACTGAGGGACTTTCAGGTGATGCTCCGCTCTTACGCTGGTCCCGCTGCTGAGGAGTGGATAAGATAGAACCGGGACTATATCCGTAGACGTTTATGGGTGGACTGTTAGGACGGGAGTTCGAGTCTCCCCACCTCCAAAGAGGGAATAATGGCACCAAAGGTTGACATTAGAGTTCAGAAGACGAAGGAGAGGCTTAAAAGGTCTCTCCTGTCTATGCTGAAAGAGAAGAACATCGATCGTATTTCAATCAGTGAGATCTGCCGTCTTTCAGGCATCAACCGCAATACGTTCTACCAGCATTACAAGGATATAAGGGACCTCTTGGCAGAGATTGAAGGCGATTTCATGGAGACGATTTTCTCTACAATCGATATCTCTGGTGAAAGCATTAAATCAGTCAGGGATTTTATGCTGGTGCTGCTGGAGAGAATAAAGGAGAATCAGGATCTCTGTCTTCTTCTCTTCTCAGATAACGGTGACAAGAATTTCCTGCGCAATATCCTTACATTCGCTCTTCCTACAGCTGTTGAGAACTGGGCGAGCGAGCTGGGAATGAATACAGAGGATGCTACAGTTCTCTATTTCTATGTCATGGGAGGGGCTGTGAATGTCATCGAGGCATGGATGAAGGAAAGCCTGAGTGCCTCTCTCGATGAAGTCGCAGATAAACTGAATGCCCTGATACTCGGTTCCCAGTCTGCTCTTGCACTCAGTAGCTGTTGAGTTCCCTCAGCTGTCTTCTTGTGTCTCTATTCAGATCGCGTTCCTTGATGGCTTCCTTCTTGTCTCGGACATTCTTTCCTCTGGCAAGCGCAATCTTCATTTTGATCAGATTGCCTTTGAGATAGATTTCCAGAGGAACGATAGTGAGACCCCTCTCATTGACTTTCCTTGTGAATTTCCTGATTTCCTGCTTGTGGGCAAGAAGCACTCTGTTCCTGTCGCTCTTATGGTTGAATATATTGCCATGGGAGTAGGGCTGGATCAGGAATCCAATGAGAATGAGCGAACCGTTCTTGGGAACGATGTAGCTGTCAGAGAAGGAGCATTTTCCCTCCCTGACTGATTTCACTTCCGTACCGACAAGGGCGATGCCTGTCTCCAGCTCTTCGATAATCTCATAGTTGAAATATGCTTTCTTATTCTTCTGTATAAGCTTTATGTTCATCTGATCACGACCCTGAATCCTACGTAAGGGCTTGTGGAGTTCCTGCTGACACAGCCGACGCTCTCGCGTGTTATGCTGCCTTCTCTGTTGATATAACTGCCACCCTTGACGATTATGTCATCATAGGGATAATCGGCGGATAGCTCAACAGCTTTTTCATAGTCTCCGATTCTCATGAGGGGTATGTATGGTGTCTCAGTCATTTCCCAGAGCTGTCCCATCATGAATGATGGTGATGATGGATCGTTATCGACAGCTACAAGCGATCTGGCATAGCTCTTTGAAGAGGCTGAAAGCGCTGCTGTATACCATTCTGCTTCGCTCGGAAGAGATACATCCAGCCCTGTCTTCTCTGAAAGCCAGTCACAGTAAGCCTCCGCAGCGTAATACGATATGTTCCTGATCGGACGTCCGGACATCACAGAGGAGGAGAGATTGATTCCGTCCAGATAGTTCTCATCTGCCATTCCATCTGCAATAAGCTGTGCTTTGTTGCTCTTCTTCCAGTAAGGAACAGCCTCTGTGAAAATTGCAAACTGATACTCTGTAACAGGGTGGGATGCTATCTGGAAGGCATTCACGGAGAGTGTGACTGGTGCTGTGTTGCACTCCGGATATGATAAAAGCGTCTCTTCTCCCATTGTCACTGCCGTATCGCTGTAGCTGAAGTAGGACTCATCGAGCCTTCCTTTCACTTCAGGATTCTCAGCAGGCGTGGATGAGACGATTTCAGCTCCCGCATAAATTGATTCTAGTTTTTCATTGAGACTCTCAAGCTCGGGGGACATATACAGGGTACTGCTGTCCTCAAGGATGGCAAGGGATGCAAGATAATCGCTGTACATCTCCTGGCTTGTGATATGCAGGGCACTGTAATAAAGAATGTCAGAGACATCGGTAAAATCCAGAGCGACGGCATTTGCCGCAAATGACGTGAAGAGAGGTGGAAAGTGATATGTGCTGTCATAATCGATGACTGCCGACCACTCTGCTGTTTCTTCTGCGAATGTATTCCTTACAGCATTCTCTATTTCAGGAGTATTCACTGCATTGAATATGATTTCATCTGTTCTATGGACAAGAATGGTGAAGAAGATCCTTTTCTTTACTCTTGTCTCGAGGCTTCCTGCTTTGACGCCATCGATGTAGAAATCGAAGGTATAATCACCAGAGGGCAGGCGATACACAGAACCTTCTGATGAACCTATGTATTTTCCATTCTCAGTATAAATTGCGGTGTTCGCAGTGTTTGTTATGAATCTTACCCAGCCTGATGAGGAAATGAGGCCTGGAAGCACAAAGAGAATGAAGAAGAGCAGGACTGCTCCTGCAATCAGCGAAATGAATATGATCAATCCCGGACGGAGGCCCCAGAGAGAGTGCAGCTTAACTGGCTCCACTTCCGGAAGTTCAGTTTTTTTTCTCATGTAGAACATAGTGGACGAGTGCAGATACCTTGTCAACAAACATGCTGTGGTGTACTTTCTTCTTATGGACAGGATTTACACCTTCCTCGAACGTGCTGCTGAGAAGAAACTGACTGAGAGGAAGAGAATCAAAGCATATAATGAGACGAAGAAGAGAACGCTTCTTTCAGAAATCTGGAGCTGGATCGATGCGCTCATCTTCGCAATCTTCTGGGTGATAATCATCAACCAGTATCTTTTTCAGCTCTTTGTCATCCCATCTCCTTCAATGGTGAGCACCCTCAATGTAGGGGACAGGGTAATCGTCAATAAGGACAGCTATGGCATCGAGCTCTATCCTGCGGGAAAGAAAGCGCTGACGGATTCGAGAAGAGTCCAGCGTGATGAGATAATCACATTCTATAATCCTGAATATGATTCGAAAGGACCTGTATTCGATGTGCTTTCCCAGGTGATTTACATGGGAACGCTGACGCTGGTCAATATTGATAAAAATGAGGATGGAACCCCCGCTGAGCGGCTTTATGTGAAGAGGGCTGTGGGAATGCCAGGGGATGTGATCAGATTCGAGGATGGCAATGTCCTGATAAAACCATCGGGAGAGGATGCTTTCATGGAAGAAGAGGAGTTCAGAGCAGCCTCCGATCTTGTTTCCGGCCCGCATCGTTCGATAGAAGCATCGCTTTATCCAGCGCTTGAAGCTGCTGCTGCGCTGGATGCATATGATGAGGCAGGACTTTCTTCTGAAGCTCCTGCAAGCCTGATCTCAGAAAGGTCAAAGCTGATAGGCAGCGGCTATAATTACATCTTCGATCGCTATGAATATGAGAAGACGAGAACCGGAACGCTTTCAGCTTTCGATCCTTCTGATATGGCTCTCCGCTCCGATCATGCACATTATACTAACGGAATCTATGTTCCGGAGGACTATGTGCTGCCTCTTGGTGACAACAGGGACAATTCACGTGATGGACGGTATTTCGGTGCAGTCAGCGAAAGCGATATAAATGGCAGGGTTGTAGGCAGGTTCTGGCCGGTGAACAGAATCTCATCCCTCTCTGATAACATATGAAAGGCCTGGATTATTCCCGTCCGTTATCGCTTTACATACATGTGCCGTTCTGCACACGCAAGTGCGATTACTGTGCATTCTACTCTGTGCCTTGCTCCTCCCTTCCCGCGAATTGGATGGAACGTTATGTCAATACGGTTCTCGCTGAGATCGAGGCGCTGAACAGGGACTATGGAAAATCCTATTACACTGTCTATATCGGGGGAGGCAACCCCGCTACCATAGGGGTTGAGAACCTCAGGAAGATACTTGAGAAAGCGCTGGAGAACGGAAAGGCTGAGGAAGTCACGGTGGAAGTGAATCCTGAGAACGTGACAGAGGAGCTCCTTTCTCTTTCCGATCTGGTCACAAGGATATCTGTGGGAATCCAGAGCATGGACGAGGGCGTGCTGAGAACACTTGGTCGGAATGCAAATAGGGAGAGCAATCTAAAAGCCCTCTCGCTTTTATCATCATCGCCTTTCAGATGGAATGCGGATATCATCACGGCAGTTCCTGGGGAAAACGTGGAGACAACGCTTGATGATATATCGCTCATAGCTTCATATAACCCAGGGCATATCTCCTTCTATTGTCTCACGTTCGAAGAGAATACGCCTCTGATTGCCAGAGCAAAGCCCATCGGGGAGGATGTGGAGGCTGAGTTTCTGCAAGCGGGCTGGGACCGGCTCAGAGCGCTGGGATACGAACACTATGAAATCTCTGCTTTCGCAAAGAATGGAGAGAGAAGCAAGCATAATCAGGTGTACTGGAATCTTGGTCAGTATGTCGGTTTCGGTCCTGGTGCAGAGGGAAGTATCGGCTGGGAGAAGGTCACGACAATGCGCGACAGCGAGAACATTGAATCATTCATTTCTTCTCCAGAGCTCAGCTGTACCCCGCTTTCCGTTACAGAGACGGAAGAGGAATACCTCCTTGTCGCGCTCCGTACTGCAGATGGAATTGACAAAAAGGCTTATGAAGAGCGCTTTGGCATCTCGTTCTCCGAGCGGTATGGGGATGCTGTGAAGAGGATAAGCCGTGATTCATATGTTGAGACGGAGTCACGTTTTGCTCTGACAGAGCAGGGCTTCATGTCTCTTGACTGGATTATTCTCCAGATGGCAATGGGACTCTGAAAGGGGCCGTTGACAGTAAAGATGCCATTGTGGTAGTTTAAGTCGGTATTCAAGACAGCTTAATAAAAGAAGAGGTACATATGTCTGGCCATAGCAAATGGGCAACTATCAAGCACAAGAAGGGAATTGCTGACGCAAAGCGCGGACAGAAGTTCACAAAGCTTATCAAGGAAATCACAGTAGCCGCAAAGGCTGGAGCAGATCCGGAGGGTAATGCACGCCTCAGAACTGCAATCCTCAAGGCAAAGGCTGAGAACATGCCTAAGGATAACATCGACCGTGCTATCAAGAAGGGAAGCGGAGAGCTTGCCAATGCTACATATTATGAGCTCACATATGAGGGTTATGCCCCAGGTGGAGTCGCAATTATTGTCGATACTCTTACAGATAACAAGAACAGGACTGCAGCGGACGTAAGATCAACACTTACAAAGCTCGGTGGTTCTCTTGGCGCAACTGGATGTGTCAGCTACATGTTCCAGACAAAGGGAATCATCACATATGATGCTGCTAAGTACACAGAGGATCAGATTTTCGAAGCTGCTCTGGAGAACGGTGCAGAGGATGTCTCTGCTGATGATGGAATCATTGAAGTAACGACAAGCCAGGCTGATTTCGCTCAGGTTCTTGAAGCTATGCAGGCAGCAGGCTTTGAGCAGGAGAGCGCTGATGTCACACGTGTTGCAGACCAGATGGTGACTCTCGACAACGAGAAGGCACAGAAGGTCATGAATATCGTCAACAGACTCGAAGAGCTGGATGATGTTCAGCAGGTTTCCACAAACCTTGACCTTCCTGAGGATTTCCAGGAAGAGTGATAGTTCTCGGTATCGATCCAGGACTGGCAGATACAGGCTGGGGTGTTGTCGAATTCGACGGGCAGCACTACCGGCCTGTTTCATATGGTGTGATCAAGACTTCTGCCAGCGATGACATTCAGCACAGAATCTATACAATCGCGATGGACCTGGGAGAAGTCTGTCAGCGTTTTTCCGCTTCCGTCGTCTCGATGGAGGATATCTTCTTCACAAAGAATATTTCATCAGCAATACCTGTTGCGAAGGTGATCGGAGCTGCATTGTTCCGTTTTTCTGAGATGGGTATTCCAGTCCATCTGTTCTCTCCTCTGCAGGTCAAGACAGCTGTGACGGGAATGGGACGTGCAGAGAAGGCTCAGGTGCAGGAGATGGTCAAGGTCATTCTGCGTCTTAAATCCATCCCTAAGCCAGATCATGCCGCCGATGCCCTTGCTGATTGCATCTGCTATTGCTCCACACTGTCTCTCAAGAGTAAACTTGAGTCATGATCAACGCACTTCATGGTCGGGTTCTGGAGATAAAACCTGACTATATCACGATAGTTACTCCCGGTGGCGTGGAGTATCGCCTGGAAGTTTCCAGAAATACATCAGATAAAATAGCTTCTCTTCCTCAGGAGGAAAGGTCCTCACTGAGGGTTCTTGCTTCTCTCCAGCACAGGGAGGATGCAATGACTCTCTTCGGCTTTCACTCGGAGGAGGAAAGGTTCTGCTTTGAGCAGCTTCAGACTGTCCCTGGAATCGGTGCAAGACAGGCTATAAAGATACTCTCCGGTATCACGGTTGCCAATCTTGTCAAAGCATTGGACAGCCAGGATGTAAAGACGCTTGCAAAGGTCTCCGGGATCGGGCCGAAGACAGCTCAGAAGCTTGTTCTCCAGCTGAGGAATGTCCTTGTGCTTGAGGATGAAGGGAGCGAAGGAGCGTCTGATCCGGCCCTGCCTGCACAGGAGTACAGGGATATGGTTGATTCCTTCGTGGCAATGGGCCACGACAGGCGTCTTGTCGTACGCACGCTCTCCGAGGTGATCAGAGAGAGCGAGGAGAAGATCAAGGGCAAGGACTACAGACAGGTTGAGCCTATGATTTTCTCCACCATGCTTAAGAGGCTTTCATGATTTACGATAATTCCGGAGATATGGAGAGGGAAGACGATCTTTCCGTGCTCCGTCCAGTCGATGCGACATTCCAGGAAGAGGATAAGCAGGAGAATATACTCCGTCCGAAATATCTTGCTGATTTCCAGGGCCAGAAGTCGGTGAAAGATAATCTCTCTGTCTTCATCCAGGCAGCAAGAAGCAGGGGGGATGCTCTCGACCATACATTCATTGTCGGTCCTCCTGGATTGGGTAAGACCACACTTGCTTCCATCATTGCAAATGAGATGCACAGTGAGATCAGGATGACATCTGCTCCTGCTCTGGACAAGCCCAAGGATCTGGCTGGAATACTGACAAATGTGGCAGAGAACTCTGTCTTCTTCATCGACGAGATCCATAGGCTCAAGCCTGCTCTCGAGGAGATGCTCTATATTGCCATGGAGGATTTCGAGATAGACTGGGTCATAGGGCAGGGACCTGCTGCGAGGACGATGAGGGTACCTCTTCCTCACTTCACGCTGATAGGGGCCACGACGAAGGCAGGTTCCGTCTCGTCGCCTCTCGCATCCCGCTTTGGCATCAATATCCATATTGATTTCTATACACCTGAAGAACTCTCATCGATCATCTCCAGGTCTGCAAGGATCCTTGAAACCGAAATCACGGATGAGGCGGTAATGGCTCTCGCCCGCTGTTCACGAGGAACTCCCAGAATAGCGAACAGGCTGCTCCGCCGTCTCCGGGATTTCGCTTCAGTGCTTGGAAATGGAACAATCACTGAGGAGATTGTTACAGAAGGGCTGGGAAGGCTTGGCATCGATTCAAACGGACTGGAGAAGATGGACAGGACTATCCTCAAGACAATCATAGATTTCTACGATGGTGGTCCAGTCGGAGCTGATACGCTTTCTATCTCCGTAGGAGAAGCTGTGGAAAGCCTTGAGGATTACTATGAGCCATATCTCATACAGCAGGGGTATCTGAAGAGAACACAGCGTGGACGCTGTGTCACATATAAGGCATATGAACTTTTAGGTATTGAAAGGAGAGCAGGAGATGCTGACCAGGGATTACTTTTTTGATCTTCCGGAGGAGCTTATCGCTCAGGAACCTTCTGAGAAGAGGGGAGAGGACAGGCTGCTGCTGATAGACCGCAGGAAAGGCTGCTGGGAAGATCATATGATGAGCGATTTTCCTTCTCTGCTTTATCCGGATTCTGTGATAGTCGTGAATAACTCCCGTGTCAGGAAGGCACGTGTCTACGGTGAGTCAGAGACAGGCGGGAAAGTTGAATTCCTCTTTCTTGGAAAGGAAGATGATGGTGCGTGGAAATGCATGGTCACCAAGACAAAGCGCCAGAAGAAGGGCAAGGAATATGTTTTTCTCGATTACGATGGAAGACAGACGGAAGTCAGAGGTGAGATTGTCAGGGAAAACAGCGATGGAACCAGGTCTGTGCTTCTGGGAAGCGATGAAGGAGAGGCTTTCTTCCAGCGCTGCGGACATGTACCTCTTCCTCCGTATATAAAGAGGGAGGATAACTGGTCAGATGAATCGAGGTATCAGACTGTCTATGCAAAAAGGATGGGTTCTGTTGCTTCTCCGACGGCAGGTCTTCATTTCACTCCTGATCTGATGGAGAGAGTAAGGAGTATGGGAATTGAGATCTATGAGGTGACGCTGCACGTCGGCGCAGGTACTTTCCTTCCTGTGCGTACTGAGAATATCGAAGACCATCATATGCATACCGAGCACTATGAAATCGAGAAGGATACTGCCGAGGCGCTGATGAAAGCGAAAAGGGAAGGCAAGCGTATCGTTGCCATCGGAACGACATCTGTCAGGACGCTTGAGAGCGCGGCTGATGAGAATGGAAACCTTTCCCGTCTCTTCGGTGATACTGACATATTCATCCATCCAGGCTACGCGTTCCGTTTTGTCGATGACCTTCTGACGAATTTCCACACTCCTGAGTCAACGCTCCTGATGCTCGTCTCGGCTTTGGCTGGGAAGGATCTCATATTCTCTTCCTATCAGCATGCGATAAAGGAGCGCTACCGTTTCTTCAGCTATGGTGATGCAACGTTTATCAGAGGCTGAGTGAGGATAGGAAGCGGCGTATCTCGCTCTCCGTCTCCTCGATGCTTTTCCTGCCATCCACGACAAGGAGATTGACGCCTTCTGGCAGTCTTTTCAGCTCTTCAAGATAGTTGTCCCTGACAGAACGGAGGAAGTTCTCTCTGTCAAAGAGTTCTTTCTCTTCTCCTCTCTTCTCGATTCTTGCTATGCAGTCTTCTACAGGAGTATCGATGAAGATCAGCACTTCAGGATGAGGAAAATCATTGATTGTCCTGATCAGCATCTTGTCGCATTCGACTCCCTGATAGGCAAGGGAGGAGTAGAAATACCTGTCGCTGATGACGATCCTCTCTTCACGGAGTATTCTGTCAATACCGTATGTGGGGTTATATAGGTGATCGCTTCTGTCAGCGGCATAGAGGTAGGCAAGCGAAAGCGGTGTCGTTATGACTTTCTTCTGCAGCACATCCCTGACAAGCCTGCCGATGGGATTTGATGTCGGTTCAGCAGTCGCATAATATGCTCTGCTGTTGAATTCATAATAACGGGCAAGATTTCTTGCCTGCGTGGTGGTTCCTGCTCCATCGAGACCTTCGAAGACGATGAAAGACTTGAGTATGCTCATCTATCTCATTCTCCCTTGTTGAGGAATATGATATTCTTTACTAAGGAGTATAATATTCGGAAAAGCTATTAGATGAAATACCATTCGCCTCTCTCAGTCATCCTCATCTCGCTAGCTGTGCTTCTGGTTTTTGTATCAGTGGCATTGTTTGCTGTATTCTCGCTGGGCATGACATCGCCGACGCTGATGGTCACCGAGCGTCTGATGAGGGATGCAGAGAATGCTGATTCTCCTCTTTCGATCTCCTTTTCTTCCCTTGACCGTTCCTTCATGGGAGGCTTCACTTTCAATGACCTGAAGGTGGGCTATGATGGTGAGAACATCGTCTCCCTCGATAGCGTGAAGGTGCATATGGGGATCTGGGGAATGGTCAAGTATTTCTTTACAGGTGCAGGCAGTCTGGACATCGAAGCAGATGGCGGAGAGATTTCCATCCCTTCTTTTCCTTCTTCTTCATCGCAAAGCAAAGATGTGAATGCTGCATTCTCCGTCCCTGATTTTCTTCAGGACCACAGGTTCTCTCTTCATATACATGATGTCTCGCTCTCTGCCCCCTTTATATATGCCGAGAAAGCGGAGTTCTCTGCTTATCTTGACTGGAGTGATTCCGGCCTGCGTCTCGATATGAGGATACCGGAACTTGTAAGCGAAGGAGATAACTTTCAGGCGAGAGCAGAGGATAATATAGTATCAGCGACGCTGAAGGATGATGTGGTGCTTTCAGCATCATCTTCTCTTTTCTCCGTCTCCTCTGGAGATTTCATTGCAGAGATTTCTCAGCCTGTGATCAGGGGGGAGTCATCGCTCTCCTTTGATGATTACAGCTTCCGGCTGTCCTATTCTTTCATTGCAGGAAATTTCAGTGAAGCTGGATTCAGCACAGGACGTGCTTCTGCCAGTGCCGATGAAGATGGTGCCTCTCTTGTTCTTCTCGCTCCATCTTTTGAGATGGATGGTTACGAGGTATCGAGTGCAGAAGCTGATATCGCGCTCTCTTCAGCTGGCGCTGATGTCTTTTTCAATGATTTCCGTGCATCGGATGGTGAAAAAGAACTGGTGAGAACGGATTATGCAGAGCTCGGATACGATTTCAGCAGCAGCTCATTCTCCTTCACATCTCCGCTTATTGTCTCTTCAGCCTTCGTCTCGGAGGATGGTGGTTTCACGCTGAGTGCATCCAGCGTCGCATTGCATGGGAATATAGGGGATGAGGGGTCTGTATCGCTGACTGGAAATGTCATAGCAGAGGCTCCTGATTCGCTTTTGAGCGGTACGGAAGGTTCTTTCTCGATAGAAGCTGTTTTCAATGAAGAAGGAATTGCGGATGCGGATATCTCAATCACTGATTTCCATCTTCCCGGTATGGCTGATAACGCTTATCTCTCCCTTGATTACCAGGACGGCAGCTTCAATCTCTCCGCTTCATATGGAGATTACGCAACGCTTACAGGAAAGGCTGATGATTCAGGATATTCAATCAGCGCAGCCTATTCCTCTCTTCCGCTTTCTCCGTTCCTGCCATTGATCCGTACCTATAGCCCTGTGCTCACTGCTTACATCGGAGAGAATACAAGCGCGACAGGCAGTTTCTCTGCTTCGATGACAAAGGATCTGACAGGACCTGTGGATTTCTCCCTGGCTCTCAGCGATATCGCATTCAATGCATTCTCATTCTCTCTTGGTGCATCAGGGAATGCTCTCTTTACCAATGATGGTGTGGATGTTGAGAATCTTTCTCTCACAACCGATTGGGTCAGGGCATCGTACACAGGCAGCATCAGCTACAGGACGGGACTGCCAGAAGGACGCTTTGTCCTTTCGATGACTGATTCAGGCTATAATCTCTTTGTTGGCGAGCTTGATCTGGAGAGTGATGAGGAATATGTTTTCTCTGCAGAGATCTCATACTTCTCTTCCAGTTATCTCAGAGGCAGCGTTAACTGGTCTGATGAAGGTGTCATAGGCTCTGAGGCAACACTCAAAGCAGGCGATTATTACTATCCCTTCTCGCTTACTGTCGATCTGAACGAGAACCTGATCAGCGTTGAGAATGAGAGAATGCATGCCAGAGTCCTCTTCGGTGAGAATATTGAGGGAGAAGCTGTTATGGATCATTTCCTCCTTCCAGTATTCAGAGAAGGAGTGGAAGAGTCCTATCTGGATGGTACGATTACAGCATCATTCTCATTTACAGAGCAGGAGCTGATGATAAGCAGCGACAGCTTCACTCTGGGCTCGATCGGTACTCT
>CALXLB010000080.1 GCA_944389085.1 uncultured Spirochaetaceae bacterium | reverse complement strand
GCTCAGGTACAGCTTCTTGTAGATGGAAAGAAAACTAATTGAGAAAAACACACTATCAGGAATCTGCATATTCATACTGCTTTTCATGCATTTCTATTCAGCTCTATTGAGTTTCGAAAAAACCTCTGTAATTTAAGAAATAATTATGCAGAAATATTTCCGAGAATTATTGATTCATTATCAGCATTAAGGCTAGGAACAATGGGAGCTGTTTTTATTAAAGGCCCCAAATGGTGTGGTAAAACGACAACAGCAGTACAATTTGTAAAAAGTGTTGTATATATGGATGATCCAGAAAAACGTGACAGCTATTTTACTTTAGCAGAACATAGTCCTTCTAGATTATTGTATGGTGATGTACCTAGGCTTATTGCTGAGTGACCTAATGATTCTTACAGGAGTTTCTTCCTATGCTTATAAACGCAATGATGGAGTTTTTGTTGTTCCGATTGGGTGCTTAACATATTGAATGGTTTTTGATGCTTGATGGTTTGAGAGAGAAGTTCTATATTATTTATAACACCCCACGGGGGTGGGGTGTAGGAGAGTAATATGAAGGAATGCTTTGATGTTACCGGTATGAGCTGTGCAGCCTGCCAGGTCAGGGTAGAGAAAAGCGTCAGGAAATTAGATGGAGTTAAGGATGTTAATGTGAACCTCCTTAAGAACAGTATGGAAGTCGAGTATGATGAGAATGCTCTGACAGAGGATGGCATAGTCTCTGCTGTGGAGAAGGCTGGATATGGAGCTATTCCAAGAACTGAGAGTAGTGTCCAATCTGCTTCAAAAACAAGCCCTGTGCATCGTGATATCGCGAAAGAGGAGTATCTGAAGATGAAAAAGCGGCTTGCTCTTTCGCTTATTTTCACTATTCCGCTTTTCTATGTCTCCATGGGGCATATGATGGGATGGCCGCTTCCATCTTTCCTGCTTGGATCTGAAAACTCGATGGTGTTTGCGCTCACGCTGTTTCTTCTTGTGATTCCGGTCGCCATAATAAACAGAAAATTCTTTGTCGGTGGTTTCAAGAGTCTTTTTCACTTATCGCCTAACATGGATTCTCTCATTGCAATGGGGTCAGGGGCGGCCCTTATCTATGGAATCTATGCGATGTACAAAATCGCTTTTGCTTTGGGAGCCGGAGATATGGAGACAGCCCATGCATTTGCAATGGATCTCTATTTTGAGTCCGCTGGCATGATTCTCACTCTCATTACTCTGGGGAAGACCCTGGAAGCGAGAGCAAAAGGAAGAACGTCGGAAGCGATTGAAAAACTGATGAACCTCGCTCCGAAGACAGCGATTGTCATAAAAGATGGAAAAGAGATTGAAATTCCTGCTGAAAATCTTGTCAAAGGCGATATTGCGATAATCAGGGCAGGTTCATCAATTCCTGCCGATGGTACTCTTATAGAAGGTTCAGGTGCTGTTGATGAAAGCGCTATCACCGGTGAATCAATTCCCGTTGATAAAGTCCCCGGTGATAAACTCACTGGAGCGACAGTCCTCTCATCAGGCTATCTGAGAATGCGTATTGAGAGCGTTGGTGAGGATACGGCACTGCAGAAGATTATCCGGCTTGTTGATGAAGCTACCTCTTCTAAAGCTCCGATTGCCAAGCTTGCAGATAAAGTAAGCGGAGTTTTTGTTCCGGTTGTTATCGCAATCGCACTTGTTTCCGCAATCGCATGGATTATTGCAGGTGAGAGCTTTGAGTTCGCTCTTTCGATTGCCATCTCTGTGCTTGTCATCTCCTGTCCTTGTGCTCTAGGACTTGCGACTCCGACTGCGATTATGGTTGGAACAGGGCGCGGTGCATCCTCCGGTATTCTCATCAAGAGCGCAGAGTCTCTGGAGAGATTGCATTCAATCAATACAGTCGTCTTCGATAAAACCGGTACCATTACTGAAGGAAAACCATCTGTGACGGATATAATCACAGTAAATGGGACGGATGCTGGAGAACTGCTCAAAAAGGCCGCTTCTCTTGAGAAACTCTCTGGTCATCCTCTGGGAGAAGCTATTGTCAGGGAGGCTGAAAGCAGGAAGCTAGACCTATTCGAGGCTTCGGGATTCTCTTCAGAAGAAGGAAAGGGAGTAAGTGCAAATGTTTCTGGTCATGTTATCGCGGGTGGAAACAGAAAGATGCTCTCTCATTTTCCCGCTGAGCTTTCAGCTGTGGAAGAGAAGCTTGCAGATGAAGGGAAGACTCCTCTTTTCTTCTCTGAGGATGGACGTCTTATTGGGATAATAGCCCTTGCGGATACTATAAAAGCGACATCTCGCCAGGCTGTCGAGGACCTGAAAGCAATGGGTATAAGAACAATCATGCTCACTGGGGATAACAGACGTACTGCCAATGCAATAAGAAAGGAAGCTGGAACAGATTCCTTCATAGCTGAAGTTCTCCCGCAGGATAAAGACAGAGAGGTCAGAAAGCTGCAGGATGAAGGAAGTATTGTTGCCATGGTCGGGGATGGCATCAACGATGCTCCAGCTCTTGCACGCTCAGATGTGGGGATCGCTATAGGTGCGGGAACGGATGTGGCTATCGAGAGTGCGGATGTTGTTCTGATGAAGAGCGATCTGGAGGATGTGCCGAAGGCTATAGAGCTGGGAAAAGCGACAATGAAGAATATAAAGGAGAATCTCTTCTGGGCTCTCTTTTATAATGCCATCTGTATTCCGATTGCAGCGGGTGTTCTATACCCGGCATTCGGAATGAAGCTCAGCCCTATGGTAGGTGCTTTTGCGATGAGCTTCAGTTCGGTTTTCGTGGTTACAAATGCACTCCGTCTGCGTTTTTTCAAAGCAAGATCAGGACGGAATATCTCTCAGGTGAATGCAGTAAAAAAGGCAGAATGCAATATCTCGGATATCGGGGTAAATGATAGAATCGGTGAAGATTCACCGGAAGGAGAAGATGTTATGACAAAGATTATCAATGTTGAAGGAATGATGTGCCAGCACTGTGTGAAGCATGTACACGATGCCCTTGTAAAGGTAGCTGGTGTCAAGAACGCTGATGTGTCACTGGAGAATAAAAATGCCAGAGTCGAATGTGCAGACTCTGTTTCAGATGAAGCTCTCAAAGCTGCTGTCTCTGATGCAGGTTACGAGGTGACTGGAATTGAAGGCTGACAAAGATAGCGTCACGAGAAAGATCAAGATAGCCCGAGGTCAGCTCGACGGTATACTGAAGATGATTGATGATGACCGCTATTGCATTGATATCGCGACGCAGCTGATGGCAGCTCAGTCCATTCTGAGAAAAGCCACTCAGGAAGTACTGCAGGCTCATATCCGAAGCTGTGTCAGTGAATCCCTGAAGACTGAAGAGCCGAACCCGAAGATTGAGGAAGCTCTTCAGGTTCTGGAGAAAATGGCAGATCTCTGAGTCAGGATCTCTGTGGTATTATCTTTCATGATGAGACACAAAATAGCGATAATCGGATACGGGATGATGGGGCAGCGGCATGCCCAGGCGCTTAAGGCCCTCGGATACGATGTGAGCGTGCTGATGGGGCGCGACAGGGAGAGTACGGAGAGG